>NZ_JADEWU010000033.1:0-54945 GCF_015207485.1 Planktothrix mougeotii LEGE 06226 | reverse complement strand
ATTTGTACGCTTAGAAAATTTGTTTGGCTCATTGTGGGAAAAAATGGCAGTGATTTCCCCAAAGTTATCATGACACCTTTGGGTACGATGGGGATTGATTCGAGCGATCGCTTCGTCGAACTCACGTTAAATTATGTTAAATTGGTGCGTGCGGCTTTGCCTTACGCACCCTACTCATTGATTTTAATTGTCATTCAATAAACGATATTCTTCTTCAAATACTTCTGGCAAAGATAAAGAGATTAACGAGCATTTTTTACCCATTTCATCCTCAGCATCTTTAATGGCTCGTTGAAAACATTGTTCCCAAATAGAATTAATAAAATTTAGGTTTAAACTGGGAACTTCTTCTTGAATATCTGCAATTTCTTGACGGGCTGAACGAATGCTAATAGACCAACTTCCGCTACGTTTTTCCGGTTGACATTTCCATTTAATAACGTGCATCATTAACCGGGTTAATTGGCTTTTTAAAGCTAATTTCTTAGATTTTCCCATAGATTCAATTAAAACCGCTAACCCTTCTGTTGCTTCCATCCATTTTTTCTCCTGTAATAAGTCTTGAACAGCGATCGCCGCTAAATATTCAGAACTCGCCGCTAACCATTCCCAATCTTCTGATTTTCTCATGATTACTCCTCAGTTTAATAATCATCAAATAAAGTATAGTCTTCCTCAAATACCGCTTCCCAAGATAAACTTGTTAATTCACATCTCTTTCTCATTTCACTTTCCGCTTGTCTGACGGCTTTTTTAAACGAAACTTCCCAAATTGATTCTAGGTAATTTCGATTTAAACTGGGAACTTCCTCTTGAATATCGGCAATTTCATCTCTAGCAGAAATAATCGTCGTTTCCCAACTGGGACTGCGTTTTTCCGGTTGAGATTTCCATTTAATAATGTGCATCATTAACCGGGTTAATTGACTTTTTAAGGCTAATTTCTTAGATTTTCCCATAGATTCAATTAAAACCGCTAACCCTGCTGTTGCTTCCATCCATTTTTTCTCCTGTAATAAGTCTTGAACAGCGATCGCAGCTAAATATTCAGAACTCGCTGCTAACCATTCCCAATCTTCTGATGTTCGCATTTTTCCCCTAATACAAATTAATGAAAGAACATACTTTTAATTCTATGTCAAGTTTTTAGTAATGAACTTAACATTTCTATTTAATTTAACAAAATGTTGCTCAAAATTTAAGAATCATTGCAATTAAACAACATTATTGTTGTTTTAGTGTCAAAATAAATCCTAAAATAGAAATTAAATTGCGATCGCTAAGTATAAATACGACTAGCGATTGGCACAATTTCTGAGAACATAAACAAGGCTATCCTAATCACCCATCAACGGAGAAAGACACTATGAAATTGGCTTATTGGATGTATGCTGGCCCAGCCCATATTGGAACCCTTCGCATCGCCAGTTCCTTCAAAAACGTTCACGCCATCATGCACGCCCCTTTAGGGGATGATTATTTCAACGTGATGCGGTCGATGTTAGAACGGGAACGGGACTATACCCCGGTGACAGCTAGTGTGGTAGATCGTAACGTTTTAGCACGGGGTTCTCAAGAAAAAGTGGTTGATAATATTGTTAGAAAAGATCAAGAAGAACGCCCCGATTTAATTGTCTTAACTCCCACTTGTACTTCTAGTATTTTACAAGAAGATTTACAAAATTTTGTTGAACGCGCCCAACTAGATGCCAAAGGCGATGTTATGTTAGCCGATGTCAATCATTATCGCGTGAATGAACTGCAAGCGGCTGACCGGACGTTACAACAAATCGTTCAATTTTATATTGAAAAAGCTAAGAAAAAAGGCGATTTACCCGAAGGAAAAACCGAAAAACCTTCTGTTAATATTATTGGAATGTCTACCCTAGGTTTCCATAACCAACATGACTGCACCGAATTAAAACGATTAATGGCAGATTTAGGGATTGAAGTTAATGAAGTCATTCCCGAAGGAGCATCAGTTCATAACTTAAAAAACCTACCTCGTGCTTGGTTTAATTTAGTTCCTTATCGAGAACTAGGGTTAATGGCAGCCGGATATTTAGAAGAAGCATTCGGGATGCCTTATGTTGATATTACTCCGATGGGAGTGGTGGAAACTGCCCGTTGTATTCGCAAAATTCAACAAGTGATTAATGCTCAAGGGGCTGATGTTGATTATAGCGAATATATTGATAATCAAACCCTGTATGTTTCTCAAGCAGCTTGGTTTTCTCGTTCCATTGACTGTCAGAATTTAACCGGGAAAAAAGCTGTTGTGTTTGGGGATAATACCCACGCTGCGGCGATGACAAAAATTCTGGCGCGGGAGATGGGAATTCATGTGGTTTGTGCGGGAACCTATTGCAAATATGATGCAGATTGGTTTAAGGAACAAGTCAGCGAATATTGCGATGAAATTCTGATTAGTGATGATAACGCTCAAATCGGAGATATGATTGCCCGAATTGAACCTTCTGCTATTTTTGGAACCCAAATGGAACGCCATGTTGGGAAACGTTTAGATATTCCTTGCGGTGTGATTGCTTCTCCGATTCATATTCAGAATTTCCCCATCGGTTATAAACCCTTTTTAGGCTATGAAGGGACAAATCAAATTACCGATTTAATCTATAATTCCTTTACTTTGGGAATGGAAGATCACCTGTTAGAAATCTTTGGCGGACACGATACCAAAGAAGTGATTACCAAAGGAATTTCGGCAGATTCTGATTTGAATTGGACGAAAGAAGCCCAAGCCGAACTGAATAAAGTTCCGGGGTTTGTGCGCGGTAAAGTTAAACGCAATACCGAAAAATTTGCCCGTGAACGCGGTTTAAATGAAATTTCGTTAGAAGTGATGTATGCGGCAAAAGAAGCCGTCGGAGCTTAATTTTCTAATATTCTGTAGGGTGCGTAAGGCGAAGCCACACGCACCGACTTTGATTGATTAATCAATTTTTGGTGCGTAAGCGTAGCGCACGCACCCTACTACTTTACTATGAAGAATACACAAAATAAAAATTGATCAAATCCTGAAGACGAATTACTCCATGAATATCAATTTGATTATCAAAAAGCTCGTCCTAATCGCTTTATTAAACAATCAGAATGTTTAATTACCATTACATTAGATCCTGATGTTGCTGAAGTTTTTAAAACGTCTGAAGCGGTTAATCATGCGTTACGTTCTTTACTTTCTGCTATTCCTCAAACAAATCGGTTATAATATTGTTCTATAATTTTAACATTATAGATGGATATATTGTAGGGACAAATCCGAGAACAAAACTAAAATAATCTTTATAGAGGTTCAATTATATGCCTATAAAAATTAGACTAATGACAGATTATGGATGTTACCCTTTATGGTGGGATGAAGCTGATCAAGTGGGGGATTTAGATCCAGAATCTTTACCTTTAAGTCAAGAAACTATTCAACGTTTGTATCATTGGGCTGATGCTTTTGATGCACGATTAAACTTGGCTGATCCTTCTGATTCTCCTGAAGTTACACCGGAAGAAGTAGAACGTTTTGAATGGGAAGGATTAAGTTTATGGAAACAGTTAAATCAGGAATTAGCACCTGATTATGAAGTAGTTTATTTTAGTAGTCATTTTCATCAATTTTTTACTAATTCGGTTAAATTAGAGGAAAAATTAAAGCTAAATCTGATGAAATTTAATCAAATTTCTTGGGAAGATGCTAGGGAAAATATAACTCAATTGTGTGAGCAAGTTGTGGCGAATCGAGATATTATTGTTATTAATCGTCCAGAAGGGGAAAGTGTGGTTTTAATGGCGATAGAGGAATTGAATCATTTAATAGCAACTGCTCATTTAGAAAATGAAAAACAAATAATTAGTAAATAAAGATTATTATAATTGTAAGGGCTACGCGATGGCATCCTTAAAAAACTCGTAGGGTGCGTAAGGCGAAGCCACACGCACCGACTTTGATTGATTAATCAATTTTTGGTGCGTGCGCTACGCTTACGCACCCTACTACTTATTAACTTGTACATCAAAAGTTTTATAACAAAGGGAATCGTAATAACCCTTTTTTTTCTACCACCTGATGATATAATTCATCGATTTTTTGTGAGAGTTTTTCATTGTGATTAGATTCATCTTGGGGGGGTTTCTCTGGATAACGTTTTCTTAAATTTCTGATGCTTTTTTGAACTTCAGATAATTGTTCATGATTTCCGATTAAACCCAAATATTTCAAAATATTAGAGGAATGAGTTCTTTTAGCTGCTTGCTCAATTGTATAAAATAAAGGCTCTAAATAAGGTGCTAAATCCTTTTCTTTTATTGCTTCTGATTGAATCATCGATTCAAAAAGTTGCAAGGATTCGGCAAACCTGTCAAAATTATCTCTGATAGCGGCATGGATTAATAGTTTTTCTTCTTTTCTCGGATATTTATCGTTCTTTTGTGCTTTCTCTTGATATCGCATTTGAGCTTGGTTTAAATCGTTGTTATACTTTAACTCTTGTTGTTCATTATCAAAACTAATTAAAGCATCATTTAACATCTGATCATCAACATAAATAAACCGATTTGAAGCCAGAGTTGCTGTTGAGAATAAATCGATTAACTTCGATTCGCTATTCAGCAATTTTTTTACATTGATTGTTTCTGGGGCTTCTTCAAATTCTTTGAATTTTTTTGTGGTGAATTCTCTGAGTTTCCATTCTTGATCACGACGGTATTGAGCAACAAAAACAACAATAGGGGTAATAACACCACAAATGCCGATCAAAACTGTTATATATTTTTCATTGAACCAATTATTTGCAGCCGGCTCTGGAAGAATGGCCAAACAGATTACTGTATCTTTTGACGAATTTTCTGGATTAGATAAAACATGATTGACATTACAGGTTACTGTCAGCGAATTTTCTTTTTTGTTTGTTGAAGATTCAGTAGCAGCAACTGGAGATGCAATGCTGAGAGTTGCTAAGAGGGCGGCTAGTGCTAAAAAATTTCTGGATTTCATGGTTAATGCTCTGTAGTAAATAGTTTGAACCGGATATTTGGGTTAGCCGTTTTTGCTTGCCCATGAAAAAAATCTACAGAGGTTGAAAGATAATTAGACTGCCTGGAGTGCCACTTTTTATGGATGACTCTGATTGTTAGCACTGCTAGTTCTAATGCTGAGGCTGTAAACCTGATATAAACAGGGTTGCCAGCTTAGGTATTCCTTGGGGCTGTGGTCAATTGGTTGATTGTCCCTTGTACTGACTTTTGACTTATCAATAAGCAAAATCCAGAATCTTTGATTACCATTACATAAGATCCTGATGTTGCTGAAGTTTTTAAAACATCTGAAGCAGTTAATCATGCCTTACGTTACTTACTTTCTGCTATTCCTCAAACAAACTCGTAGGGTGCGTAAGGCGAAGCCGCACGCACCGACTTTGATTGATTAATCAATTTTTGGTGCGTGCGCTACGCTTACGCACCCTACTACTTTATGATCCTTAATCTCGGCTAGAATAACTTTGTGATAGCCTAAAAATTCTCTTTCTAAAACCAGTGAAACAACTGAGTTAGGGTGTTAGGTATTGACTGATTCATCCCCATCAATCTATAAAGGGACTCAAATCAAACATCATAAGAGACTCAAGCATGGCTGTCACATTATCTAAAACAGATTACAAACGGTTAAAGGTACTAACGATTCAATTACAGGCTTTAATCCGTGAAATTTCTCAAAAAGGTGCAATTCTGGATGAGATGATGGAGATCCTGCAAACTGTTAAGCTTGATACAGACAAACCGGAAGTGATTGCGAATACCCGTGTTTTCAGAAGCCCAATAATCATCAATCCTATCAATATTGAACGGATTAAAGCAATCCAAAAGCAACTGGCTGAAATTCGTGAGAGCGCGAATGTGGAGGGTTTTGATTCAACAATTCAGCGTCAAAAAGAACTAATTATAAAAAATATTCATGAAATCAAACCTCTATTTTTTGAGCGAAAAGAAAATTTTGAGTTAAAACAAGATATTGCAATTTTTGAAGCTGTTGAGGTCAATGGAATATCTGTCAAAATGGCTTCAAAACAATTTAATATTAGTGAAGATTTGGTCAACTATGCTGTCAATCGGGCGCGTGTGAAACTTGTGATTTTTCTCCTGGGTTGGGATAGTGAGAGAATAAGTTTGAGTGCTTAGTTAAAAGTTAACCTCAATCTAAAATATTTCCATTTTGCTCAATAGAAATTATCCTCAAAGCATGATTCTCTCTCCAAGGATAATCATTCTAATTTTTGAGCAAATTAAACCTTAATTGTTTCCCCTGACCCTGATCTTGAAAATGCTGTTCACCCACTCCCACAACATCAATGATAATATCACGGTTAGGGGGAGTCCATTCTCCTTGACGAGGTTCGATTTCAATGATTAATTCTTGATTGTCTTGAAAAAGTCGATATTTTGTTGTTGCATAAACTCCCTGAACATACTCAAAAGAACGACCATCATCTTCATATAAAATTCCCTCTCCTGTCCCTGGAAAAACTTTAAAGGTTAAACAATCAATTGGTTTTTCATCGACATATTGCATCACGGGTTGTAAGGGAATCATTGAACCTGCTTTCACATATAAAGGCATCCGCTCTAAGGGTGCTTCTGCTAAAATATATTGTGATCCAGAATAGGATTTTCCTGTCCACCAATCATACCATATACCTTCAGGTAAATACACCGCCCGACATTCAACACCGGGGCGATAAATGGGGGCGGCTAAAATTGCTGAACCGAGTAAAACTTGATCGGATAAAGTATAGGTTTTGCTATCATTTGGATAATGATAAAATAGGGGACGGAGAATCGGTGATCCCGTTTGGGTGGCTTCCCAAAATAAGGTATAAAGATAGGGTAAAAGACGATAGCGTAATTCTAAATATTCTCGACAAATTTGTTCAACTTTTTCTCCAAATACCCAAGGTTCATGTTGGGCGGTTGATAAGGCAGAATGACCTCGCATCAAGGGATATAAAACGCCCATTTGCATCCATCGAGCGAATAATTCTGCTGTTGCATTTCCCGCAAAACCGCCAATATCACAACCCACAAAAGCGACTCCCGATAACCCCATATTGCATAACATCGGAAGAGAGGTTTCTAAATGTTCCCAAATTGAATGGTTATCCCCCATCCATACGGATGACCAACGTTGAATTCCCGCATAACCTGACCGTGTTAATACAAAAGATCGTTCTTGCGGTCGCAATTTTACTAAGGCTTCTGCACAGGATTTTGCCATCATTAACCCGTATAAATTATGAGTTTCGGCGTGGGTTGTGCGTTCTTTTAATGGCCCTTGTAAACAATCTAATGGAAAGGTAATTTTACTGCCTTTATCGCCAAAAGGACGGTCATCTAAGGCGGGTTCATTCATATCATTCCAAATGCCTGCAATTCCCATATCTGTTAACGTTTGATGGCATTCTCCCCACCATTTTTGTACTTCGGGATTTAAAAAATCAGGAAATACCGCTTTATCCGGCCAAACATAACCATAAAAAAGCTCACCGTCGGGTTTTCTAACAAAATAATTCTGTTCTAATCCTTGATCAAAAATAGTATAATTTCCTTCGGGCTCATATTTAACGCCGGGGTCAATAATGGTGATGGTTTTAAACCCGTTATGGCTTAAATGTTGAATTAAGTTTTGAGGATGAGGAAAGCGATAATCACTCCAAGTAAATACTCGATATCCTCGCATATAATCAATATCTAAATGAATGACATCACAGGGAATTTTGCGGTTTCTAAATTCTTTTGCCAGGTTTTTAACAACAATTTCTGATTCATAACTCCACCGACATTGATGATAGCCTAAAGCCCAACGGGGAGGTAAGGGCATTCGTCCGGTGAGTTGAGTATAGGTATTTAAAATTTGTTCAGGTTTAGGGCCATAAATAATATAATAATCGAGTTCTGAAGCTTGGGTTTCCATTCGCCAAACTCCCGGTTGTTCAACGCCAATATCGAAGCGACTCCAATAGGTACTATTCAAAAAAATGCCATAACTTAACTCAGGACGTAATGCCATAAACACCGGAATGGCTTGATACATGGCATCGGTTAAGGCATCATAATCTAAAGAATCAACTGTCCAATTGGTTTTAATTTCTCCAATTTTATCTAAAAATCCTGTCCGTTCTCCAAACCCATAAAAATGTTCTTCCGCTTCAATTTTTTTCCAAACTGCTGTTAATCCCTGTCGCCATGCAAAGCCTAATTCGGCATCAATAGCAAAGGGGTTATTATTGTTATCATAACATTGAATGCGGAACGGATGGTGCTGAATAATAATTTTAATTTTTTCAGTAATAATTTCTGTGGTTTGTTCGATGTCTTGGGTTTTAAATTGAACAGGTTGCCAGTCTGAATCATCCATCGTAACCGCCCAAGAACGACGAGGCAAAAACTCACCGGATGGGGCATAACGAACTCGAATTAAATTCTCGGCTAATACACTAATTTTAACATAAACATTCCCACAGTTAAATAGGATAGAGCGATCGCTTACTTCTACCGTTTTAACGGATTCAATTTGTGACCAATTGGGGTCAAGGGTGTGTAATTGTCCAAAATATTGAGGCATAATTCAAAATAATAGAGGTCAAAAATTAGCTTTATTAATTTTATCGTAAAAAACTTTATCCTTGTAATAAAGATTGTCCGCCATCGATCCAAACTTCAGTTCCAGTAATATGACTAGAGGCATCAGAGACTAAAAATAAAACCAATTGTGCAACTTGTTCAGACGTTCCCGGTTGACCATCTGTTAAGGGAATTTTACCTTCAGGAAATTCTACAGGTTCTTGAGCTTCTTCTAAGTCTTCTCGTTCAGTATTTTGATCAATTTCTGTTGTAATTGCCCCCGGACAAATCACATTAACTCTAATTTTATATTTCGCTAATTCTAACGCGGTCATTTTAGCAAAGGCAACTTGAGCCGCTTTTGTAGAAGCATAAGCCGTTGCGCCACTATTACTAAACATTCGAGTTCCGTTAACAGAAGAGGTAATCACCACACTGCCACCTTGTTTTTTTAAATAAGGTAAGGCATATTTTAAAGTATAAAAAGTTCCATCTAAATTAATCGAAATGGTTGTTTTCCATTCTTCCGGTGAAATGTCATCTAAAGGAGCCCAAACTCCATTAATTCCAGCATTAGCAAAAACAATATCTATTTTACCCCAAGTTTCAGCAATCTTATCCATTGATTGTTGCACTTGTTCTGGATGGGAAATATCGGCAACCGTCATCATTGCTTCTCCCCCTGCTTGTTTAATTTGATTAACAGTTTGTTGACTTTTTGCGGGTGTCCGATCTAGGGTTGCTACTTTTGCCCCTTCTTTTGCCAATAACAATGCTGTTGCTTGACCCATTCCTGAACCCGCCCCACTAATGACAGCAACTTTATCTTTTAATAACATGGATTAACCCCAATTTAATTTTCCCATAGTTTGAATATTGCAAGTTTTCTCAATTTTTTACGTCTATCCGAAGAAAGACTCCCCCTAAAATCAAAAAAATGTGGTATAGTTACAATTAAATTATTTTAATTCCCCTTAATTTTCAGAACCTGCTTAGGATTCTTAATTTTTGACATCGGTTGTTACTATTATGACTCTATCCTCAGTAACATTTCCCGTATACAATTCTGAAATTTATAAATGGCAAACTGCAACCTGGGATGATTATTTAGCGTATCGTGATCATCCTACTTTAGAACGAGTTAAAATATTCTACCAAGTCGGTTATTTATGGATTGAAATGGGTTCCGAAGGAATTAATCATGCTAGTATTAGTGACTTATTAACAATGCTATTTGCCTTTTGGTTTGCTCGATTTCCCGTTGTCAGTTTTAGTTCACTCGGTCGCTGTCAACTCGAAAAAGCGAACACTCGCGCATCTGCCCCCGATCATGTTTTATATATTGGTGAAAATGCACCTCGTTGGCAAGCTGGAGAACCCCGTCGTATTGACTTAAATCGCTGGCGAGTACCTGATTTAGTGGGAGAAGTTTCTGATACAACCTTAGCTACTGATTTAGATGAGAAAAAACAACTGTATGCCGCATTAGGAATTCCTGAATATTGGGTCACAAATGTTAAAGGAAAACAGGTGATTGCCTTTCGGTTAGGAGAAAAGGGAAAATATGAAGAAATTGAATATTCTGTTGCACTTTCAGGTTTGCCCATTCCCTTGATAGAACAAACCTTAGAACAATTAACTCAGATGGATAACGGCATGGCAGCCCTATGGTTTAATCAACAAATTGCCAATCTTAATCTGAACTCCATTTTTGAGTAAATATTGCACGTTATTAAGGAATAGGTATTTTGAACGCTTTTCGTAGTTTTGATCCCAAGAGCCAACGCAGTTTACTAATACTATTTATCGCCGGTTTATGTTTTTGGACAAGTATCACAGCCCTCTTACCAACACTCCCTTTATACGTTGAATTTCTGGGCGGAACCAAACAACAAATTGGCTGGGTTATGGGCGCTTTTGCCTTGGGTTTATTACCCTCTCGATTTTGGTTTGGCCCCTTAGCGGATCGCAAAGGTCGTAAATTAATCCTACTTATTGGAACGATAGTGGCTATGCTTGCCCCTCTAGGATATTTATGGGCAAAATCAATTTTATTGATGCTATGTTTGCGGGCATTTCATGGCATCAGTGTAGCGGCATTTACCCTCGGTTATAGTGCTTTAGTGGCTGATATTGCCCCTGTGGAAAAACGGGGAGAAGTCATCGGATATATGAGTTTAGTCGCCCCAATTGGAATGGCAATTGGCCCAGCATTGGGGGGATTTTTGCAAACCGCTTTTGGCTATGACCCCATCTTTTTATCCAGTGCGGGGTTTGCGTTTTTAGCGTTTTTAGGAATTTCTCAAGTCTTTGAACCTCAACGAAATCAACCGACACTAACTTTATCTTCTACTTCGTTCCTAGAAAAAGGATTATGGTACTTCAAAATGTTGTGGAGTCCCCGTCTACGAATTCCCGCATTTGTGATGTTAATGGTGGGTTTAATCTTTGGAACTTTAGTTACATTTTTACCCTTATCGGTGAAAGAATCTGGGTTACATTTTAATTCAGGTTTATTTTATAGTACCGCCGCGATCGCTAGTTTTTTAGTGCGGGTTCCTACAGGTCGAGCCTCTGATCGCTATGGTCGAGGTATATTTATTACAGGGGGTTTAATCTGTTATTTTTTAGCAATGTTACTCTTATCTAAAACAACAGGTAGTAACATTATTTTATTAGCTGCATTATTAGAAGGAATGGGAGCAGGGATCGTTATTCCCATGATGATTACCTTAATTACAGATCGGTGTCTTCCAGAAGAACGAGGTCAATTTTTCTCCCTTTGTTTAACAGGTTTTGATGTCGGAATTGCCCTGGCTGGGCCTATTTTTGGAAGCCTTGCTGAAGAATTAGGTTATTCGAGTATTTTTGCTTTGGATGCAATTTTAGCTTTAATAGCGGTCATCACCTTTGCAGGATTTTCTAATAAAACAGTTCACCTTTCTCTCAAATTTGCAATGGGTCAAGCCAAGGATGTTTATAGCTTAAATTAAAATTATTGGGGTGTGAGTTCTATAATAGATTTGCGCCCCAATAGTTTAATAGTGACCAAAGGAGGGATTTTTCCAATCATAATCATTCGGAAATATAAAATTAATAAAAGATACTGAAATACTGATCTCTAAAGCTTTAACATAATGCCACCATCCCACCGGAAGAAAAATCACTTCTCCGGGGTGTAGAATCACATCAATGGAACGAACGTTTCGATATAAAGGATAACGGCTATAATTAGGATTAGCCGGATCAATGGGACTAAAAACCCCAATGGTATTATAAAGAAAGGGGGTTTGTTGAGGCGGAATCATTTTAATTAGTTTGCGCCCCGAAACTTGAGCTAAAAAGATATTAATAGGATCATGATGTAAAGGAGTTACAGTTCCGGCTGAACCAAACCAGAAAAATGTTCTTCCGGCTTTAATGTCAGGGTTTAAATATTCAGGAAAAATTTCCATATCTTCAAAAAGACCCTGCATTTCTTCACGGTTTAAGGTATGGTTATTCGCCACCATATAGTAATCATTGGTTTCTCCAGCATGAACAACCCAATCAATATAATCTTGAAATAACATCGTTTTCCGATGTTGTTCTAAATTAATTTCATAATTAGGATCAGCGTTGCGATTTCCTTGCACTTGAATGCTAACATTACCATATTTTTCTTTTAAATATTCAGGTGTCCATCGGTGCAAAGCTGCCCAGTTGTTCATCAGACCCGTTAAAATAACAGGTTTATTTTGTGAATAATATTGGTCTAAAAACTCATCTTTTGATAAAAAGGGAATGCGAGGAATAGTGTTAGAATGGGAAGATAAAGCCGCAAGTTGATTTTGAATTTGTAAAAGAGATTCTAGTTTTTCTAACTTTTGCAGAATTTCTTGTCCGGCTTGAAAATAAGGTTGATTGGTGATGCCTGTAACTTCTTCAATAGCAAGCTTAACATCAATCCCATTTTTAACCATACATTCAATTAAAGCTTCATCGGATTGATTAATTAATTTATTGGCGGCTACCCATTTTTTCCAACCATCAGGAAGTTGAGGAGGGTGAACTATTTCAGGCGGTTGAGAGGGTTGTTGGGGTTCATGAAGGGGAGGTTGAGGAAGCCATTGCAAACTGACTTTCTGGCCATCATTTAAGGTGATTTGTAAAGGGGGAAGGGTAATTTTTAAGGGTTGAATATCGGTCATAGCGTTGCAACCTTTTAACGTTAAAAATAGGATATTTTAATAAAAAAATAAAACTCAAAAACACAAGAGCCTACTGTAATCATATCTTAAGGGGTGCAAATTGTCTATTCTAAGAATTGAATCCATTGGCGAGTCCCAAAATGTTGACAAGATTGGGCGGCAATTTGGGCGGATTCAGCTAAGGCTGTGGTAAAGTTTTGGGATAGAATAAAATGGCAAAATGCCCCATGAAAAATATCGCCTGCTCCTAAAGTATCAATGGCTTGAATGCTGGGAACCGAGATTTTCCCATTTCCTTCTTTAAGCGTAGCATATTCAATGGGTTTTTCTCCTTGAGTAATGGCAATATAAGGAATATTTAAGGCTTTGAGATAATTAAAAACATCTTCAGAAGTTTGGCAGTTAGGCGGATAAAAAGCATTAGAACAAATGGCATAGGTGATATGGGGTAAAATTGTTTCTAATCCCGGTTTCCAACTGCCTCCATCTAAAATAATAGGAATTTTCTGGTTTTTGGCTTGCTGAATGATAATTTGACTCATCGGGATTTGATGACCATCGATTAAAATAATATCAATATTATCTAAAAATTGAGGTAAATTTGAGAAGTTTGAAACTTGGGATTTTGTCGCATTAATGGAAACAACCATCCGATCACCCGTTTCAGGAGTCACAATAATTGATGAGACAGGAGGCGCTTCTAAACGAGTGGGATCTAAGTCTACAATATTAACATTATAGTGTTGTAAATCGGCTCGAATCAGTTGGGTTAAAGGATGGCTACCTAATACTCCCAGTAAGGTAGATTGGTTCCCCAAACTGTTAAAAGTAACAGCAGCATTGGTTGCTGGCCCCCCAGCGACAACACTATAATTTGAAGCCACAATTTTTTGATTTTTATGGGGATAAGCGTTAACCGAATAAATGAAATCAAGGGTGATTAATCCGACAAATAAACCTTGTTTAGCCATAAAATGATTTTAAAAATTGAGAAGTTAACAAAAGGTTAAATTGAGTTTAATAAACTTTTTTTTTCTGGAAAAGCTGAAAAATACAGTTGGCATCAACAGGCGGTGAAAAATAATACCCTTGTGCATATTCACAGCCTAAATTCTTTAAAATAGCAATTTGTTCTTCTGTTTCTACTCCTTCTGCAATCACATCCAAATTTAAACTATGAGCCAAGGTAATTAAGGTTTTTATAATATCTAAGCTTTTGGGATTTAAGTTAAGGTTTGAGATAAAAGAACGATCAATCTTTAATGTATCTAAAGGGAGAGATTGCAAGTAAGATAAACAAGAGTAACCGGTTCCAAAATCATCAATTGCTAATCGAATTTTTCGAGATTGGAATTGACTCATGTATTGGGTTACAATTTCAGGATTTTCCATTAAAATGCTTTCCGTAATTTCTAGTTTTAAAGTGAATCCTTCCAAGAGATTAGATTGAATAATATTATCAATTAAGCTAGTAAAATCGGAATTCAAGATTTGTAAACCGGATAAATTAACACTGAGTATTAAAGGAAATTGCTCTGGAAATTCCTTGTACCAGCGACTAAATTGACGACAAGCCTCTCGAAGTACCCATTCTCCCAAGGGAATAATCAGTCCAGTTTCTTCTGTCAAAGGAATAAATTCCGCAGGAGGAATTAAGCCTCGACTCGGATGCTGCCAACGAACTAAGGCTTCAAACCCTGCTAAATGTTGATTGTCTAAGCTGTAAATTGGTTGATAATAAACCCGAAATTCCTGATTTTCTAACCCTAATTCTAAATCCGATTCTAACTGCAATCGATTTAAAACTGCCATCTGCATTTCAGGATTAAAAAAGACCGTACAATTTTTTTGATTCTGCATTCTAGCATAGTGCATCGCTGTATCTGCTGCCCTTAAAAAATCTTCTGCTTGTTCAGAGGGAAAACTGGATAATGCAATCCCAATGCTGGTATTTCCTGATGCAATAATTCGGTGTCCTCCTAGAGATAATTTCAAAGCTTTATGAATTTGATTTGCTTTTTCTAAGGCAATCATTTCTGATTTAATACCCGGTAAAAACAAAACAAATTCATCTTTCCAAATTCGAGCTAATACATCAGCAGTTTCAAGACAAGATTTTATCCGTTCAACTTCTTGAATTAAAAACTCTTCAGCCAAAGTCTTTCCATAACCATATCGAATGACTTTAAATCGATCTAAGGCTAGATAAAACACGGCAAAATCTAACTGTTGATCAATGGCGACTCGAATACATTCTAAAACATGATTTTGATTCGGTAGCCCAGTAAGTTTATCATAAAGAGCCAAATATTGTAAATTTTCAACAGCAGCTTCTAGTTGTTCTTTTTGCAGGCGACTTTTAGTGACAATATCAATCGTTTTGCGGATTGTTAAAATTAAATCTTGAAAGTTAATGGGTTTGGTTAAAAAATCAAAAGCTCCTCGATTCATGGCCGTTCTAATATTTTGAATATCGCCATAAGCCGAGACAACAACGGCTTTAAGGAGTGGATCAATTTTAGGAATTTGTTCAAGCAATGCCCATCCGTCCATCCCTGGCATATTTAAGTCGGTTAAAACCATAGAAATATGGGGAGTTGAACGCAAAATATCCAAAGCATCAATACCACTGGTCGTAAACAAAAACTGGAATTCTCCAATTTCAATTTGATGTTTTAATCGTCTTTCTATCAACCGTTGTAACTCCGGTTCATCATCAATCACTAAAATATAAGCTGGGGTTTGAGGCATAATAATATAGCGTGTAGGGAACAGGGAACAGGGGACAGGGAACAGGGGACAGGGAACAGGGGACAGGGGACAGGGAACATTGGACTCAGTGATATGATTTTTTTATTTTAATCACCTCCGGTTCAATAGAATTAGATGAGATATTATTCGTGACTCAAAATCCGATGGGATTAATTCTCCTGCTGAATTTTAGGTAAAGTTAAGGTAAACTCAGTATATTGTTTCCATTTTGTATCAAGTTGAATGCTTCCTCCATGCTGTAAAACAATAATATCATGGGTTAAAGATAAGCCTAGCCCCATGCCTTGTCCGGGGGGTTTGGTTGTAAAAAAAGGGGTAAAAACATTAGCAATCGTGTCAGGTTGAATCCCAATTCCATTATCATGAATTTTAATTTCAATATAAGATTCTTGATTCTTTGTTGTTAAGGATAAAGTGGGGCTAAAATGAGTGTTTTGATTCCGCTCTTCTAGGAATTTTAAATAAAGGGCGTAACAGCTATTATCAATTATATTAATAAAAGCTCGATGTAAATCCGATACAATTGCTTCTATGGGTTCTAAATTGGAATCAAATTGTGTATGAATTGTCATTAAAAACTGTAGATGTTTGGATCTAAAACTATGATAAGCTAATTTAAGGGCTTGAGGTAAAAGATCATTGAGATTAATACATTGATATTCTCCCGGTTCAGAACGAGCCAACTGCATCATACTTTCAATAATTCGGCCAGCCCGTTCTCCATGTTCATAAATAGCTTGAGAATCCCTGATTACCTCTTGCAACTGATTGAGAATGTTTTGGGGTTCTAGCTGAGGATTTTCCTGGATATTTAAGAATAATTCATTTAAGCTATCAATAGAAGATTGAGCATAATTAATTACAAAATTTAAAGGATTACGAAGTTCATGGGCAACCCCTGCGGTAATTGTTCCTAAAGACGCTAATTTTTCTTGAGCAATAATTTGTTTTTGGGCGGCTCTTAATCGTAAATGCACTCGAACCCTTGCTAAAACATCTTGTTCATCAAAGGGCTTGGTAATATAATCCACAGCCCCTAAAGAAAGACCCTTAACTTTATCAATGGTGTCGGATAATGCTGTCATAAAAATAATCGGAATATCCTGAGCTTTTGGGTTTGCTTTCAGACGACGGCAGGTTTCAAATCCATCAATTTTAGGCATTTTTACATCGAGTAAAATCAGTTCTGGTAATTCCTCCATGACCTCCTCTAAGGCTTCTTCTCCATTGGTTGCGATCGCCAATTGAAAGCCTGCACTGGTTAAAGTTTGTGACAGAATTTTTAAATTGGTGGGATTATCATCAACAATTAAAATGAGTTGATTGTGCATTGATTTAAAAACTCCTTAATTTGTGTTAATTGAAATTCTTGAGTCATAGACTTAATCCGATCTGCAAATAAACTCCAACGCGGATCAAAGGCTTTGAGCTTCATCACTTCCTCTTCCAATTCTAAAACTCTCCCTCGCTTGGCTAATTTAACTAAATTATCTAAAATTTCAGGACTAGGAATGACTAAAGTAAGCGGATTTTCTGAAAGGGGTGGAAGCCAAGTTTGTTGGGGGCGATCATATTCCCATTCTAACTTTAACCAAGTTTTAAGTTTATGTAGTAAATCCTCAACTTGTAAGGGTTTAGGAAGAAAATCATTGCATCCCGCATCATGGCTTTGTTGTCGATCCCATTCATAAACAGATGCAGAAGTTGCAATCACAGGAATATTATTGAATTTGGGTAAAGAACGAATGCGCCGAGTCATTTCAAAGCCATCCATAATTGGCATTAATAAATCAGCAATCACTAAATGGGCTTGGGTAATTTCCAGTTGATCTAACCCTTCTTGACCATTACTCGCTTCTAGCACTTCAAACCCTAAAGGTTGCAATAAATCGACTAACACTAAGCGATTTTCAGGTTTATCATCCACGACTAAAATCTTGAATTTTTCTCCTCTAAATCCTACAATAGAAGATAAGGAATTACCGTCAGGTATCGGTTGCCATTCGCTTGAAGCCGGAAGCGTTAATTCAAACCAAAACTTACTCCCTTTTCCAGGGTGACTTTCTACAAATAAATCTCCGCCTAAGTGTTTAATTAATCGTTGAGTAATCGCTAACCCTAATCCGGTTCCCTCGGCACGATAGGACATCTCTGCCACCTGTTCAAAGGGTAAAAAAATCCGCTCTAATTGTTCTGAATTCATGCCAATTCCGGTATCTTCAATTTGAAATTGAAGGGTTGTATCAAGAGGATGATGAGTGGATAAAGAAGTAGTTAATCCTTCTTTCTCAATGACTTTTAAGCTAAAAGTTAGCTTTCCAGAGTCCGTGAATTTAACGGCATTTCCTAAAAGATTAATTAAAATTTGCCTTAAGCGTTTTTCATCAACTTCCACAACGGTTGGGAGTTGAGATAAAGGCATATAGATAAAGGTTAAACCTTTTTGTTTGGCTTTAATCGCGCAGATTTCTATAACGTCTTTTAAAAAAGTTTCTAAATTGATGGGCTGAACTGAGATATCTAGTTTTCCCGCTTCAATTTTTGATAAATCTAAGATATCATTAATCAAGGTCAGAAGATGAGTTCCACATTGATGAATAATTTGAATTCCCGCTTGTTCTTTTTCAGATAAGGTTGTTGAACGTTTTAAAATTTGGGTATATCCTAAAATTCCATTCAAAGGGGTTCGTAATTCATGACTCATATTGGCTAAAAATTCACTTTTAGCATGACTCGCGGCTTCCGCATCTTCTTTGGCTTCTTTTAAGGCTTCTTCAACTTTTTTGCGTTCCGTAATATCAATATTAATTCCCACAATTCGAGTCATTTTATGAGGACGTTCAGGTAAACCAATTCCTCGACTTAAAATCCAAATGTAATGACCTTGTTTGTGTCGCATTCTCAAAATAATTTCATAATGAGAATATTTCCGATAAATATATTTATAAACTTGGTTAAGAACAAAGTCTCGATCTTCTGGATGAATTCTCTGAATAAATTCATCAATTTTGGGACTAAATTCTTCTTCGGTGTATCCTAACATTTCTTGATAACGAGGGGAATAATAAGCTTCACCTGTAATAATATTCCAATCCCATAGACCATCATTAGCACCTCGCATGGCTAACTCAAATCGTTCTTGACTTTCCCGTAGTGCTTGTTCAATGCGTTTACGTTCTAAAATTTCTTGTTGTAAGGCTTGAGTTCGTTCGGTGACTTTTTCTTCTAAGGTTTGATAAAGACGAGCATTTTCAATGGAAATTGCGGCTTGAGAAGACAGTAAATTTAAAATTTCTAACCGTTCTGACGTAAAAGCTCCAGCCATTAAATTATTCTCTAAATATAAAATTCCCATCAGTTTTCCTTGGTTCAAGAGGGGAACACATAAAATAGATTTAGGTTGATAGAGAAGAATATAATCATCACTGGTAAATTTATTTTCTTCCGTAGCATCATGAATCACTAAACTCTCTTGGGTGTGAATTACATAATTAACAATAGCATTGCAAACTTCCGGGGTATTCGTGTAGGGATTCATCCATTCAATCGGAATATTTTGTAAAACTTGAACTTGATCAGGAACAGTTGTTACCGATGCTTGAATAAACCATTGTTCATCAGATTCTAAAATTAAATATCCTCGCTCTGCTCCCGCATTTTCTAATACAATTTTCATGATTTTGGTGAGTAAATGCTCAATAGAAATTTCCCGTGAAAGAGCTTGAGAGGCTTTAAAAATACTAGCAATATCTAAGGAATTGGATGAATTAATAATATCAGATTTTTGTAAATTTTTAGGAGGATTATTACAATAATTCGTAATATTTTTAGCCTGAATTTGTTCCAGATTCCATGTCCAGTTGCCTTTGTGGTTGCCTTGTATCCACGATAATTGAGTTGGGTATTGAAATTGCAATAATCCTTCTGTATAAAGGGATTTCAAAAATTCTTTAGTAAAAAAAGGATTTCCTTGAGTTTTTTGATAAACTAAATTTGCCAAGGATTCACTGACTTCCAGAGAACAATTTAATCCTTCAGCAATTAAATGATTAATATCTGATAAACTTAAATTATTGAGAATGATTTCAAAGCCTTTATCTTGGCTCTCTTTAATCACTTCTAGGGTTGATTTTAAGGGGGGATTAAGATTTAATTCGTGATGGCGATAGGCTCCAATAATCATTAAATATTGAATGGTTTCATCTTGAATTAAGGTTTTAATCAAGTTTAAAGATGCCCAATCTGCCCATTGTAAATCATCTAAAAAAATCACTAACGGATGTTGAGGTTGAATTAACGCTTGGATTAATTTTTTAAAAGTCCATAAAAAACAATTCGGAGTGGCTTGTAAATCCAGAGATTTAGGTGCAGATGTTTTGCCAATGACTCTTTCTAAGTGGGGAATTACATCAATTAAAAGATGTCCTTTATTTTCTACAAAAGCTAAAATTTTTTGTTTCCATTGCTCTAATATTTCTTTCCGTTCTGTTAAAATTTGATGGCAAAACTCATTTAAGGCTTGAGCAATGGCAAAATAGGGAATATTTCGTTTATATTGATCAAATTTTCCTGAAATAAAAATCCCTCGTTTAGCCGTCACCGGTTTATGAATTTCTCGAACTAAGGCGGATTTTCCCACACCAGAATAACCCGAAATCCAAATTAATTCTCGGTTGCCTTGACTCACCCGTTCAAAGGCTTTTAACAAGGTTTGCAGGTGATGTTCTCGACCATATAATTTTTCTGGAATTTGTAATTTATCGGATAAATCTTGGCTTCCTAATGGAAAAAAATCAATATCACCCTGGGTTTTAATTTGTTCTAAACAATGTTCTAAATCACTTTTAATTCCATAAGCAGATTGATATCGATCTTCGGCATTTTTAGCCATTAATTTTAAAATAATACCGGATAGGGTGTCAGGTAAGCTAAAAGCTGTATAGTGACGGGGAGAAATTGGCGTTTTAGCAATATGACTATGGACTAATTCTAAAGGATCATCACTTTGAAACGGTAATCGACCCGTGAGTAATTCATATAATGTTACCCCTAACGCATAAAAATCACTGCGATAATCAATCGGACGATTCATGCGTCCCGTTTGTTCAGGGGAAAGATAAGCTAAGGTTCCTTCTAAGGTATTGGGAGAAATAAAGGTAAGGTTTTCTTGAGATAAAACACTCGCAATGCCAAAATCAATCAGTTTAACAATTCCCGTCTGAGGATTTAAAATAATATTACTGGGGTTAATATCTTTATGAATAATATTAAATCCATGAATTTGACCTAAACTTTTAGTAATGGCGATCGCTAATTGCAAAAATTCAATTAAATTTAACTGACCCGCCAAGCTTAACTGCTTTAGAGATTCTCCCCCAAAATCTTCTAAAATCATGATCGGGTGAGGGTGATGGTGTTCTAAGCCGTAAACTTTCACCACACCAGGGAGATTGAGAGACTGAATCAGTTCATATTCTCGCTGAAACCGAGCTAACTGTTTGGGGTTATGTCCCTGTTCCCGCAAAACTTTCAGCACAACCGGCTGTTCATGGTCAACCCAATAGCCCCGATACACTAAACTGGTGGGACTGCTATAAAGTAAAGTAGTTGTGCCAAATCCTGATAGTGTCAGCATTCTGGTTCAGTTCATGATTTTTGGGGTCAAGAGCAACAAGCCTCAATCTCAAGATCAAAAATGAACTGGAGATGTACCCTATACTTCTCTAAGATACCTAATATTATCCTTGAGGTATGGTGCTTGATATCACAGTTATATTTGCGTAAGGCGTTTAATTCAACATGACGATTCAAGCTGGAACCCTTTATATTGTTGGTACTCCCATTGGCAACCTGGAAGATATAACCTTACGTGCGATAAAAATTTTACACAGTGTCGATTGGATTGCGGCTGAAGATACCCGTCATACGGCCAAGTTATTACACCATTTTGACATCAAAACGCCGCAACTGAGTTATTATGAACATAATCAACATCGCCGAATTCCCACTCTGGTTGAGTCTCTGCGTCAGGGAAATGCGATCGCTTTAGTGACTGATGCTGGAATGCCAGGAATTTCTGACCCCGGATATGAATTGGTTAAAGCTTGTATTGAAGCGGAAATTCCCGTGATTCCCATTCCTGGGGTGAGTGCGAGTTTAACAGCTTTAAGTGCGGCGGGACTGCCAACGGATCGATTTGTTTTTGAAGGCTTTTTACCGACGAAAAATAAAGAGCGCCAACAACGTTTAACACTATTAAAAACAGAATCCCGAACCTTAATATTATATGAAGCGCCCCATCGTCTTCTGGAAACCTTACAAGATTTAGCGCAAAGTTTAGGATCAAAACGGTCAATTGTCATCGCACGGGAACTCACAAAACTCCATGAAGAATTTTGGCGCGGAACCTTAGCAGAAGCCGTACAATACTATCAAGATCATAACCCCAAAGGTGAATTAACATTAGTGATTGCAGGTGTTACGGAAACGGCAACGCTTCTGACAGAAGATCAAATTAAAGCGGAACTCCAACGCCTAATTCAAGAGGGGATGTCCCATTCTGAAGCTAGTCGCCAACTCGCCGAAGCCACCTCCATTTCCCGTCGCCAAATCTATCAACTGGCTTTAACTTTACCGGATTTGGGTTAATCAGGCAATAATGGATCATTCTACAATTGCTTTCTTCTGCTATTGTATTATTCTATATTTAATTTTCCTATTTCCGCTAATATGGCTTCTATTACCCAGCGCCGTCGGTCTGTGCGACGTTCTTCTGTTCGAGGCTATTCTTTAAGGCACTCGCCTGTTAAAGTGAGCACGAAACATCCCCATCCCTTAGCACGGTTAAAATACTCTCGAATTCTATTTTTAATTGCCCTATTATTAACCTTTAACTGGACAATGGGAGCGATTTTTAAACTCTTATTTCCACCCACAAAACCCCAACCCCAAACTCAAAATATTACGAGTTCTACTCCAGTAGCAGCCAATACCGATAAAACGGTTATTTATAATATTAAAACTCCTCCTAATTTAACCCCCAGTAAAGACTTACAAACTATTGTTGATGGGGCTGTTAATATTGCCAAAACCCAAGGATTACCGACGGAATCTTTATCAATTAGCTTAATTGATGTTAGTAATCCTCAAACCCATACCATTGCGGGATATAACAATACTATCCTCAGATTTCCCGCCAGTGTTGCTAAATTATTTTGGATGGTAGCATTTTTTGGCTATGCAGAAAAAGGATATATTTCCCAAGAATCCCCCTTTTATACCGATTTATCCCAGATGATGCGAATTTCCGATAATGATGCTGCTAGTCGCATTGTTGATGCTATTACCCAAACTGAATCTGGGGAAAATTTAGACAAACCCAAATTAGATAAATGGGTGGAAAAACGCAGTCAAGTTAATCAATTTTTTGAAAAATCCGGTTATACCGGGATTAATTTAACCACTAAAAATTATCCCATTACAGGGATAGGAGAAGAACCCACAGGTCGAGATTTACAACTCCGAGAAAATCCCCCCTATTCTAAAGGAAATCTCGTCACCACAGACCAAACCGCACGATTAATGTATGAAATTTATACAAAACAAGCCATTTCTCCTGTAGCCAGTACCAAAATGGCTTATTTATTAACTCGTGATTTAAACCCCAAAGCCTGGAAAAATATTGATTCTAACTCCGTTGAAAGCTTTTTAGGAGAATCCTTACCGCCTGATATTTACTATGGGTCTAAAGTGGGTTATACCAGTCGTTCTCGTCAAGAAGTAGCCTTTGTTAGAACCTTAAATGATAAAGCCATTTATATTTTAGCCGTATTTGGAGATGATCCTGCATGGTCAAAAAATGAAAAGGTTTTCCCTCAAATTTCCCGTTATGTTTTTGACCGTTTAAATCAAACTCCCTTAAAAAGTACCCCAGAAAAAGTGACTCAACTCAATTCTTTATCTTTACCCATAGTCGGTATCGAGCATTAAATTGTAGTAAGCCCTTCAGGGCTTAATTCCCCTCTCTATAACTATGAAAAAAGACCTGATCACTCCTCAAACCTGTCCCCACTGTGAAGGAAAAGGCTATATAGAAATTCGAGATTGTTCAGGAGAAATCCAACGGGAAGAAACTTGTTTTTTCTGTGAAGGAACTGGAGAATTTATTCCTGAAAAAGATAAAATTAGAATCACAAACCTTGACTCTGAATAAACGGTTTAATTCCGTGCTACAGATTATTCCCTAAACCTTTGTAGAGACGCGCCATGGCACGTCTCTACAGCGACTAGATGGGTAGCAAACATTTAAGGATTTCATATTACTTTTGCTTGCGCCGAGGAATTAAGGGCGGTTTTGCAGGTTCATAAGATTTTAATCCCCCATCTCCCGTCAGAATTTCGACTTCATAACCCGACTTTGCATAATAATCTGCAACTCGCTTAATACTAGCATCTCCCAGGGATAATTTTTGCATAGCTAACTGAGGAAATTCATCGGCTAGTTGTTTAATTTGTTCAGAATTCCATAACTCTGATTGTTGTGTAAATGCAGCCCAAGGCGTTTGATTATCAGCCGTTAGTTTCATTAATTCTGCTAATTTTAAAGCAGTCTCATACCGTAAATTTGAAGCTTGGGCGATATGATTTCCGGTTTCAATAATAGAAGCTAAAGGTAAAACAAACGTTGTTTTTAATTTTTCTTCCTGTTCTATAATTCCCTCAACTTTAGCTTTATTCCAAAAATTTTCTTTTGCACCACAGGTTTCTTTACCCGGAACTCCTAACCAAACACAGAGGATAGAAGTATCAAAAATTAATACTTTTCCCATTATTGATATTCCCGATGTTCAGCTAAACTTTTTTCCAATAATCCCTGTTGAGTGATTTTTCCTAAAGAACCTGATGCGATTAATTTGGGTAAATTTTCAATTTCATCTAAAGGAATTAACTGGCTTTCTCCTGTATCTTGATCTCGATAAACAACCATAACAAAAGGAATAAAATCAGGGGTTAATTCATCCATTAAAGCGGGGTTATGAGTCGTAACTAAAATATCAATATTCCGTTTTTTCCCGATTTCCCGTAACATTTGTAAAAGTAAACCAGCGCGAGAGGGATGTAAACCATTATCAACTTCTTCAATCACAATTAAACTGCCTTCGGGACGGGTTAATAAAGCGGTTAAAATGGCTAAAAATCTTAAAGTTCCATCGGACATTCCTCTCGCATCAACTAATAAAGGTTCTTGATTTTTACCCCATTTTTCCTCACAATATAACATCGCATCACTGCCTAATCTTCCCACAGGTTCAGCCCAAACTCGTTGTAAATCTCCTTCGGGAAGTTGGGATAAATAATTCAGTAAAGTTCCTTCAATTTTTTCTTTTTCAGGTTCAGGAAAGGCTGCTAAAACTCCAGCAATATTTGAGCCATCTTGTTCTAAAGTTTTTGATAGGGGAGAATATTTTCTCATATTTTGAGGAATTGGGTTAATAATAAATATTGTTCTTAGAACTTCTATAGTAGTAGTATAACTCCAATTCGTACTGCTCAAAGAAGAAAAATCATAAAAAGGCAGATATTTCTGATTCATCAAAAGGAATTGATTTTTAGGGAATAATTGATTTAATGCTGATAATTCATATTTTCCCAGAGTCATTTTGATACTGCCCGAAGAGGGATATATAAATGACTCTATACGACTAATTTTATTTTCTGATGAGTTATTGCTTTTGTGATTTTCATTAGATTTAAGTAATTTTATAAATTCATTAATTAATTGTATTTTAGGTTCTATTTCAGTTGTAACGGTATAAAGACAATCAAATTCAACTTGTTCATCTTCCTGTTCATATTCCCCACTAATAACCGCTTCTAAAGTAAACTGAGTTTCCGGTTTTCTAACCACCCATTCTAACCCCCCTCGAATTCCTGGGGTATGACTATCACCCATTAAAGCTGATTCTAAAGATTTTGCTTCAGGAATGCGACTTAAAAAGTCTAAAGCATCAATAATATTAGATTTGCCACTAGAATTGGTTCCAATTAAAATAGTAAGTGGGTCAATATATAAGGTTGCATCCTTAAAACTTTTCCAATTTTTTAAGTTAATTTGTTTTAGCATTATAAATTTTTAAAAGTTTAATTTTTTTATAAAATCTACTGATCAATACGATACGATGATAAAAACTGGTTTAATGATTTATATAGCAAGTCTAAATCAGTTATAAATGACTTAAAATCTAATTTATCGTAGGGGCGAGGCGCGCCTCGCCCCTACACTGGGATTTGTGTCCATTTTTTAGGATTAATAATCTTGATGATGATCAGGGTACAATCCATTTAGACTTGCTATCTTACTAGAAGGGTTATGAAAAATGGGGATTAATGCTGATTAATTTTAAGAATTAAAGCTGATCTACTGATTACTAACGTCTTAAAAAATTCAACAATTCTCGATTCACCGTTTGGGGAACTTCCTGTTGAATCCAGTGACCACAATCAGGAATTAATTGTAACTTAAAAGGCGCAGCAATTAATCGGTCTAAACCTTCGGTGAGATGATGGCTTAAAAATGAATCTTCCTTCCCCCATAACACTAATGTTGGAGACAAAATTTTAGCCGGGGTTTTTGTCCAATTGAATAACCAACTCGGCGGCCAAAATAAATGACGATAATAATTAATGGCGGCGGGTAATACCCCTGGTTTTTCTAAAGCCGCTTCATAAATTTGAGTTTCTTCGGCACTAAATGCTCCTTTACGAATCGCGTGTTCACGCAACGCATTCGTGACAAATTCTTTTAAATTCTGTTGGATTAACCATTCGGGAATTCCCGGTACTTGAAACGCAAAAACAAACCAACTGCGGCGAAGTTGATCTAAATTACTAACTAATTCTTGTACAAATCGATGGGGGGGAGGAGCGTTAAGAATCGCCAAACGGTTGAGAGATTGGGGAAACTTTTGAGCGAAATGCCATGCAATTAACCCCCCCCAATCATGCCCAACAATATGAGCTTTGACATAGCCTAGACGTTCAATTAATCCTTGAATATCGGTACAAAGAGTATCTAAATCATAGCCACTTTCCGGTTTATCTGAATCGTTGTAGCCCCGTAAATCAGGCACAACAACTTTAAAATAACGGGCTAGGGCTGGAATTTGATAGCGCCAAGCGTACCAAAATTCAGGAAACCCATGCAGGAGTACGACGAGTTCACCCTCGCCTTGAGTTACCGTGTGTAAGCGAATATTATTCGTCTCAACAAACAGATGTTGCCAATCAGATTCTAGTGTCACCATAAACTCCAATCTTGTTGCTCACAAGTGGGATGCTGACATCTCCCTGGAATTTCCTCAAGGGATTGGAGCAATGTTAAACAGTTGCTTCTGATCTCAGATTACCACTTACAGGCGGTTGTCATCGAAAAATTGGGTTTGAAACCCCGTGCTTTCAGCACCGGCTTTACATTTAAAATATTTCTCGCTAAAATAGCCAGAGTTCTAGCGAGAAGACGATGTACCTAACTCAAAAGAACCAGATTCGAGGACTCGACGCGCGGGAGTTTAACGCCTTGCGGGAACTCTGCCGACTGAGTAAAAATCTCTACAATGTAGGACTTTACACGCTCAGGCAGTATTACTTTCAAGAACGTAAACATCTTCGCTATGAATCCAACTATCACTACTGCAAGGAAAACGAAAACTATAAACGGTTGAACACCGATATAGCCCAACAAACCCTGAAAGTCGTTGATCGAACTTTTCGGAGTTTTTATGGCTTGATCAACGCCATAAAGGCAGGAAGTTTTCAACAAAAAGTTAAACTTCCTCACTATCTTCCGAAAGAGGGTTACTTCCTTCTGATCATGCCGAGGGTTAAAATCAAAGACGGAAAATTCAGAGTTCCGATGTCTCGTGAGTTCCGAACAGAACACGGGGAGATTTGGATACCCTTCCCCGATAGAATTAATCCCGACACTCTCAAGGAAGTCAGAATTCACCCTCGCTATAACGCCCGTTTCTTCGATGTGGAGTTGATTTCTGAGGTCGAAGAAACTCCCGTTCCTACTGAACCTGATACTGCTCTTGCTATTGATCTCGGACTCGATAATCTGGCTACCTGTGTCGATACCAACGGGGCATCCTTTATCGTGGATGGTAAAAAACTTAAATCGATTAACCGTTGGCACAACAAAGAGAACGCCAGACTGCAATCGATTAAAGATTTGCAGAAGCTCGAGGGAATAACCGAGCGTCAGGCGAGGATAACACGAAATCGAAACAATAAGGTTCGGGATTATCTTAATAAAGCCGCGCGACTGATTATTAACCACTGTATTGGGAACCGAATTTCTAAAATCGTTGTCGGTTTTAACGTCGGTATTAAACAGGAGATTAATATCGGGAGTCGCAACAACCAGAACTTCGTTCAAATTCCCCACGCTAGCTTGAAATTTAAGCTGAAGGCGTTGTGCCAGAGATACGGGATGGCCTACGTTGAACAGGAAGAATCCTATACTTCTAAGGCAAGTTTTCTCGACGGGGATAAACTGCCCGTTTACAACGCCGATAAACCGAAAGAATATAAATTTTCCGGTAAGCGGATCAAACGGGGGCTGTATCGAACAAAGCATGGTGTTCTGGTTAATGCCGACTGTAACGCTGCCGCGAATATTTTGAAGAAAAGTAAGCACGATGCTTTAAGCGGAGTGTCTAGGGGTTGTTTGGCACAACCGTTAAGAGTGAAAATCTCTTAAGAATCTCCGCCGTTCTACGGCGGTAGAGTGTCAAACTCCATTCATATCATTAGCACCTAGAAGACGGAGAAAGATCCGGTCTTCTATACAGGTTGGACGAGTTTGGGAGTCATGACACAGCCAGAAACGCTTCCTCTGTAAATCACTAAATTGGCTAATTCCTGCAACTGTTGAATGGCTTCGGCTCCTTCAAGCTTCATAAGTTCCCTGTCATCGCGCATTTCTGTCCAGGTAATGCCATAGTCTGACACCAGAAACCGAATCAGATGATTTTCGCCTAAACTGACCATGAAGGAGGCGCTATTCATCTGGCCCCCACAGGTATAGCATGAGGCGAGATACCCCTGTCGTTCTAGCACGGTGGCTAGAGCTTGGAGGTTCATCACCAAGTCCTGAACAAATTTGCGGTGTTGCTCTGCAAGTCTGAGAAACATAAATTGTCCTCCTATCACCACACCTAAGATCATTTTCAGAATGTAACATAATCTTAAGGTTTTGGTGCTGAAATATTAATCTTAGTCTGACCCGCCTAAATTGAAAAGATCACCTCCTGGAGGTTAAAACACACACCGTTTTGCAGATTAACCAAACTACTCCCGGAATAAGGTATCTAGGAAAACAATACCGTTAATTTTTTTTTAACTATACTGTTCTAACTGGGCTAAGATCCTGATCTGCAAAGGATTAGCTGGGAAATCAGGTCTAAACCTATAAAAAGATTTAATACTTGATATAAGTTCAGTCCCTAGTAATCGGATAGTAGATCTCTTGTTTTAGAGATCAGTTCCCGTTTAAGACCGACTCAGATCAAGGGCTGTTTCCTTGGATCTTAATCAATTTGCCACCATCCAAACCCAGGGCCGATAAATCGAATCGTAATCCAGACCGCTACTAATAACCCAATGCCAATCCAACTAACTTTAGTGGTAATTTCCATAAATTGTTGGCTTTGGTTTTTGGTAATGGGAAGCCAAGGCGAGATTTTTTCTTCTTGGCCATAGCGTTCTCCCATGGTTTCTTTTCGACGTTTAGCTTCACCCATATTTGTATACAAAAGTTAACATGGACTCTCATTTACTCAACTTTATTGTATTATATTTAATGGTGAGTTGCCGCATCAGAACTCAGGAGTCGTTGCCAACTTAAAGTTGGAATTTCCGCAGATGAATCAACCTGCCATCGCAACAGTTGAAATGCAGATTCACCCACAAGGGAAGATAAGCCGAGGGCTTGTCTGGGGGCAATTGTCCCTAAAGCGATCGCATCTTCCACCCCACAACAATTCCATTGGACTAAATTTTGTACCCCGATTAGCAAGGGTAACGTGGTTCCCGCTAAAGTGCCATCCGCTAAACGGGCTGTTCCTTGTTTAACTTCAATTTGTCGTTCATCCCAAGGATAAACACCATCGGGAAGTCCCAAGGGTGCTAAGGCATCACTGACTAAAAATAAAGGCATTAAATTGTGGGTTTCCCCGGTTGGGGTTATTCCCGACATTCGCCAGAGTAACTTTACCATCAAAGGAGAAACGTGCTGTCCGTCTGCAATAAAACCAGATTGGACTTGATGATTAACTAACGCTGCTCCTAATAAACCGGGTTCTCGATGGTGTAAACTGGGCATGGCATTAAAGGCATGAGTCACCATTGTTGCCCCCTGGCTAAATGCTTGTTCTGCCTGGGCTGCGGTAGCCTGGGAGTGACCTAAACTAACAATAATGCCTAAATTAGTCAAATGGGGAATAACGGTTCCTGTGGGGTCTAATTCGGGGGCTAGGGTGATAATTTTAACAATATGGCTATAGTTTCCTAAAACTTGTTGGACGTTATCGAGAGTTAAGGGTAACAAATGTTCTTGGGGATGGGCTCCGCGTTTACTGGGGTTGAGAAATGGCCCCTCCAGATGAACCCCTAATATTTTAGCGGTGGGTTTGTCTGGGGGACAGGTTTGCATAAATTCGGTAATTGTTGCCAGCGATCGCTGTATTTTTTTAACAGAAGTCGTTACAATAGTCGGCATAAAACCATCAATTCCCTGCTCCCATAAATATTGACAAATTTGAGTTAATTTGGGGAAGTCCTGGGGTTCTAAATCAGGAAAGGCTAATCCTAACGCGCCATTAATTTGTAAATCTATACCGCCCAAGGATAGCCAATCTCCTTGTAAATCTAATTGTTCTATTTCTGTTGAGGATAGTAGTTGAGAGAAATCCGCCATCGGTGTAATAGCATCAATTTGACCTTGACGAATTAAAACGTGTTGTAAATTTTGTGATCCAGGGAGACGGACATTGATAATATCGAGGTTAGCAGTGTCTGGCTGTGGTGTTGTTGTCATGAGGAATAATTTAAGACTTTGAACTCTACATCATTATTTTCTAACTCTACTCCTCCTGTTGTGGGGATTATCATGGGGAGTGATTCAGATTTACCCACGATGAGTGCTGCGATCGCCATTTGCGAAGAATTTAGCATCCCCCATGAGGTGGCAATTGTTTCGGCGCACCGTACCCCAGAACGGATGTTTGATTATGCAAAAACAGCCCATCAGCGAGGACTCAAGGTGATTATTGCTGGAGCAGGAGGCGCCGCCCATTTACCCGGAATGGTAGCGTCTTTAACTCCTCTACCTGTGATTGGAGTTCCGGTCACAACTCGAACGTTACAGGGGGTTGATTCTCTCTATTCTATTGTACAAATGCCAGGGGGAATTCCAGTGGCAACGGTGGCGATTGGCAATGCTAAAAATGCGGGTTTATTAGCGGTACAAATCTTAGCCAGTCATGATCCTGAACTGTTACAAAAGGTTTTAGATTATCGAGAAAATCTCAAACAATCTGTTCTGGAAAAACAAGAGCGTTTAGATCAGGTGGGTTATGCAGAATATTGATAAGAGTTAGAGGGAATTACGAATTACGAATTACGAATTACGAATGGGGAATAGTAGTTAGCCACCCTAGCAATTATTTGTAGCAGACATTTAAGGATTTTTTATATTAGTTTTACTAATTATTGCCTTTAAAGGAATTTGATTTTTAAAAGATTGTCACGAAATCATCATATTTTATTGAAAATTGCTCTCAAGTAGTTGACGAGATTCTAGGGGTTCTGCTAGACTTAAGAAAAGAGCACCCAAGGGGTTATTGTGCCTATATGCCAAAACAAAGGCTAAAACCCTTATGCTGTCGTCAAATATCTTGATTTTGTGACTAATTTTCTGTGTGGCGATGCACGAGTTTTTAGAAGGAACGGTTTAATCCAAAACACCCCTCTTGACAAAATCAACAATTTATGTAGAGACGTGCCATGGCACGTCTCTACGGGGAAACGGGCGATCACAACCTCCAAGAAGCCTATTTCTATTAAGGGGCGGGGTTTGTAACCCGATTTCCTAACAACAGATAACCGTTATCAACCAGTCCCCATCAACATCAATTATTCTTCTTCGGAACCGCCATCAAACTCTTCTTCATCATGGCTATCAACTTGGGTGACAGAGTTGGCTGAAACGACAGCCCCACTGTCCAAAGCCCCTCGAACTTTTTGCTCAATTTCCGTCGCCAAGGCTGTATTTTCTTCTAAATAAGTTAGGGTTTTATCCCGTCCTTGACCAATATTATCGCCGTTGTAACTGTACCAAGCCCCTTTACGTTTTAAAACTCCCGTTTCTTCCGCTAAATCAATTAAACAACCTAACGTAGAAATCCCTTTTCCAAAGATAATATCAAATTCTGCAATCCGAAAAGGGGGAGCCACTTTATTTTTAGCGACTTTAACTTTAGCCCGAATTCCGTATTCATCCGTTCCCCGTTTTAAGGTTTGAATGCGACGAATATCTAAACGCACAGAGGCATAGAATTTTAACGCATTTCCCCCCGTTGTGGTTTCCGGGTTTCCGTAGGTAACACCAATTTTTTGACGTAATTGGTTGAGGAAAATCACGGTACAATTTGACTTACCAATATTACCCGTAATTTTGCGTAAGGCTTGACTCATTAACCGAGCTTGTAACCCCATGTGAGCGTCCCCCATATCCCCTTCAATTTCAGCCCTGGGAACTAACGCCGCAACGGAGTCAATCACAATAATATCAACCGCCACAGACCGCACCAACTGATCCACCACTTCTAAACCCATTTCTCCGGTGTCCGGTTGAGAAACGAGCAAATTTTCCGTATCGACCCCTAGGACAGCCGCATAGCCCGGATCTAGGGCGTGTTCTGCATCGACAAAAGCAGCAACTCCTCCGGCTTTTTGGACTTCTGCGATCGCGTGGAGGGCTAATGTGGTTTTACCCGAACTTTCTGGCCCATAGATTTCAATGACCCGTCCCTTGGGTAAACCGCCTCCCAAAGCTAAATCTAGGGTTAATGCACCACTGGGAATGGTTTCCACTTTCATCCGGGTGGCGTCCCCTAACCGGACAATGGCACCTTTTCCAAAACTCCGCTCAATTTGGTTTAAAACTTGGGTTAGAGCTTTTTTCTTTTCAGAACTAGAATTATCTTTTACTGTAGCCATTCGCTGTAATTGTTAGTAACGGTTAACGGTAAGCGTCCTCGCCACCCTAGATGCAGGCAAGCATCACTGGTATGGTAGCAGTTTTGCTTGGGTTGTGACTATCGGGGATCAAGGTTCCCGTCGGTGAGCTTAACAATTTTTTGCAGTTCGTCTGCTCAAGCTCTCAGGGAACCTCTTCTCATTGTAAGAAAGATTGATGTTTTCGTCAATATCGGAGAATGGGGAATAATGGATTCCAGAATTATTTTATAACAATCACCCTTAGCCGAGATTTTAGAGACGAAGCCGCTTAAAATTTTTAAGGAATTAAACGACGCCAGAAACGAATTCTACTTATGGCTTATCGATATCTTTTATTTTATAAACCTTATGATGTTTTGAGTCAGTTTACCGATGAAGATCCGACAACGACTCCGCGTAAAACCCTGAAAGATTTTATTTCTATTCCCTCCATTTATCCCGTTGGTCGTTTGGATCGAGATAGTGAAGGATTATTATTATTAACCAATGATAATTTTGTCAAACATCGGTTAATTGATCCTAAATTTGCCCATCCTCGAACCTATTGGGTACAGGTAGAACGCATACCCGATGAAATAGCGTTAAAACAGTTACGTCAAGGGGTGCAATTATCAGATTATCGCACAAAACCTGCTCAGGTAAAATTACTTCCTACAGAACCCAGTTTACCACCTCGTAATCCCCCGATTCGTTTTCGTAAAAGTGTACCGACGGCTTGGTTAGAACTGACTTTAACCGAGGGTCGTAACCGTCAAGTTCGCAAAATGACGGCTGCGGTAGGGTTTCCAACGTTACGGTTAGTAAGAGTAGCGATCGCACATTTAAGTTTAAACCCACTTGAACCGGGTCAATGGCGAGATTTAACGACTATTGAACTGAAAAAATTGATGCAAATTTTAGGAAACTGTTAAAATGACTAACAACACAAAGCGCCTATTTATTTGTGGTTCTGCTCTCCGGGGTCAGCCGGATCATGGTAATTTAGGAAATGCAACATTTGTTAAACCTGTCAAAACTCTTCCCCGATATCGGTTACACGCGGCTGGAAATGGTTGGCATCCAGCAATTTATGAAGTAGTAGAAGGCGGAATTTCCATTCCAGGGGAAGTCTATGAGATCTCCTTAGAACAATATGAACATCTTCTGGCAACCGAACCTCCAAATCTGTATCCAGGGGATGTGATACTAGAAGATGGGGAAGTCTTAACGGCGATGCTCTATCCCCGTGAATTAGTCGAACAATATCAATGGCCTGATATTTCTGAGTTAGGCGGTTGGGCGGCTTATAAAAATCTATAACAGGGAACACCGAACAGGGAACACCGAACAGGGAACAGTAAGCTGTCAAAGGCTTAGAAATGTCAAACCTTAACCGCAATAGTCGGCTAGTTTAGCAACTTTATGGATTAATGTCATCGGTTCAACCGGTTTGGGGATATGATCAGAAAACCCAGCGCGTAGTGCTTGTTTGCGATTCAGTTCCCCCGCATAACTGGTTAATGCCAGCGCTGGAATATTCCCCCCTCGTTCTGGAGGAAGGGTGCGAATTTGACGCAGCAGACTATAACCATCCATTTCCGGCATCCCAATATCACTAATAATCATATCTAGGGGTAAATGCAGGAACAGTTGTAATGCTTCATGGGCTGAGGAAACCGTCGTCACCCTCATTCCCTCCTGTTCGAGAATAAACGAAACCATCTCCAAGGAATCGGATTCATCATCGATTACCAAAACCCGTAACCCTTGTAAACAAGTGAGTTCATTGTTACCCGAAGGAAAAACTTTAAGTTCAGGATGCACCATCAAAGGTAACTGAACTGTAAAGGTTGCTCCCAGTCCCTCCCCAGCGCTTTCTACTGTAATTGTTCCGCCATGGGCTTCAATTAATTGTCGAGCGATCGCTAATCCTAACCCTAACCCCCCAAATTGTCGAGTTGTAGATGTATCTTGCTGACTAAATAACTCAAACAGATAAGGTAAAAAGATCGGGCTAATTCCTTTTCCGGTATCTTTCACTTGTAGAGTAGCCCAACCTTCCACTTGCTGTAATGTTAGGGTGACTTGTCCTTTTTCCGGGGTAAATTTAATGGCATTGGAGAGTAAATTCCAAATCACTTGTTGTAACCGACTGCTATCTCCTAAAATGGGAGGGATATCGGTTTCTAGGTGGGTTTCTATGTGAATTAATTTGACTGTTGCGGCTAACTGAACTGTTTCCAACGCCGCCTGAAGGGGTTCAATTAAACAAACAGGCTCTAATTCCAGACTTAATTTTCCGCGCATTATTCGAGAAATATCTAATAAATCATCAATCAATTGCACCTGAAGTTTGGCATTACGTTCAATGGCGGTTAATGCTTTTTGGGTTTGTTCTGGACTATGGGAACGACTTTGTAATAGTTTAGTCCAACCCAAGATAGGATTCAAAGGAGTTCTTAACTCGTGGGATAAAATAGCTAAGAATTCATCTTTAACGCGATTTGCGGCTTCAGCTTGTTCACGGGCGATGCGTTGACGTTCCAAGGCTTGATCCCGTTCTTCTAAAGCTTGTTTTTGATCATGAATATCCGTTGATGAACCAAACCACTTAACAATCTGTCCTTGGGAGTCTCGCAACGGGAAAGCCCGTCCTAGATGCCACCGATATTCTCCATCCGCTGCCCGTTTAAACCGATACTCAATCTCATATTTCCCCCCGGTTTGTACCGCTTGCTTCCAAAGTTCCAGACAAAGCTCTTGATCATCAGGATGCAGAATCGATTTCCACCCCCAAGCCTGAGATTGTTCAAAGGTGGTGCCTGTGTAATCGTACCAACGTTGATTATAGTAATCTACGCTTCCATTGGGTCGGGCTGTCCAAAAGATTTGAGGCATGGAGTCTGCTAATGTCCGAAAGTTTAACTCACTTTGTTGTAAGGCTTCTTCCGCTTGTTTACGCTCTGTGATATCCGTTGAAATACCAATTAAACCAATAATTTCTCCGTTTTCATCTCGATAGGGGGATTTGGTGGAGAGGTGGATGCGCCGACCTTCAGGAAAATCAGCCACCTCTTCAAAACTCTCCACGACTCCAGTTTCAATCACGAGACGATCATTGGCCATAATCCTTTCTGCTTCTGCCTGATTCGGTAGCACCTCAGCATCGGTTTTTCCCACCACCTCCGACTCAGATTTTCTTAACAACCGTAGGAAAGCCGAATTTGCCATCATAAATTTTCCCTGACAATCCTTAACAAAAATCAACGTCGGGGTCGATTCGTTAATCGCATTCAGAATAGCGGTACTTTCCCGTAATGCAGCCGCCGCTTGCTCCCGTTCGGTGACATCAGCCGTCATCCCTAATAGCCGGAGCAGATTTCCCTGATCATCAAAAAAGGCACGACCACTTTCTTCCAATATCACATTTATACCATCGGGTCGCAGAATTTTATATTGGGTTTTATAGGTGTGATTTTCTGGATTTAAAGATTTAAGTAAGCTCAGAAAAATCTCTTGATCTTCGTAACTAAGCCTCTGAAAAAACCGTTGTCCGGTGTCTTGTTTAGCTTCCGATACAGGCAGTCCTAATAAAGGTGCAGAATGGATAGAACGCTGCACCTGATCCGTTACGGCATCCCATTCAAAAGCAAACATCCGGGCAACTTCCATCCCCAATTGATTCCTTTCTTGGCTTTCCCGTAGGGCTTGCTCGGTCTTATGACGTTCCGTGACATCGGTAACCATCCCCAAAGCTCCGATGACGTTTCCTTGGCTATCAATCAAAGGATTTGTGGAGATAATCACCCAGAGAATAGAGCCATCTCGACGGCGAAAGGCAAAATCCTGTTGGCTGAGTCCCGATATGCGGCGGCTAAGTTTCTGCTTCGCTTGCAATGCAGCCGTTTCATCCATAAAGTCATACAGACTAGAACCCAGCATTTCGGCTTCGGTATAACCGAGCATCTGAGCCATTTTATGATTCACAAAAGTGGTTTTGGCATCGGTATTAAGAATCCAAATCCCTTCATTAGCCGTTTCCACAATCAACCGATATAAAGTTTCCCGCTCTGCTAAATCCCTGTAGGCTTTTGACCGTTGAGCCGTTCGTTCTGCGACTCGTTGTTCCAACTGTTGGTTTGCCCGTTGTAACGCATCTTCCAGTTGTTTTCGTTCAGTAATATCCTTATGGGAACCCGCCATCCGAATTACCGTTCCCGTTTCATCTCGGCAAGCTTTTCCCCGATCCAAAATCCATTTATAGGAGCCATCTTTACACAGAACTCGATGTTCACTGATATAAAACGGAGTTTTCCCCTGGAAATGATCTTGCAAAAGTTGAGTGACCGAAGGCAAATCTTCAGGATGGACTCGATTTGCCCATTCATTAACATGATTGCTAATCTCATCTTCGGCATAACCCAACATCGTTTTCCATCGGGTTGAGAAAAACACCTCATTAGTAACCACATCCCAATCCCAAACCCCATCATTTGTGCCTTCTAAAGCTAACTTTAACCGCTCTTCACTTTGTCGTAAAGCAGCTTCTAACCCTCGATGTTCCTGTTCTATGGGTTTGTGTTCACTCTTCACTCGTCCCACACTATAAATTAACTGGGTTTCCACAACGGGAAACGCTGTCCAAGCCAGCCATTTATAAGACCCATCTCGACAACGGTAGCGATTTTCAAAATAAGTCGTTGCTGTTCCTTGCCGAAGTTTCTCAACCTGGAGTAGAGTCGAAGGGTGGTCATCGGGGTGGATAAATTCGAGGAAAGGACGAGTAAGTAACTCCTCAGTATATCCTAGGGTGGTTTTAAATGCCGGGTTAATCCGTTTAAAATAACCATCTAATCCGACAATACAAAGTAAATCAAGGGAGAGATTAAAAAAATCCGTTGCTTCATCCGGTGTAATGGATTCTGAATTGGGTGGGGATACGGGGGTGTCTGGAGCCTCAGATGTTTCTGAAACGTTCATGGTGGCCTTGTGAATGAACTGAAAAACCCAGTTGTCCTACCTTGATTCTTGAACAGGATCAGTTTGTTTACACACTTAGGATCAAGTCAGGAATTTTTATCGGATAGAGACTGTTATTTGATTTTAACTTTGGTTTCGTGACTTGGTTGTGAGTTGTTAACGGTCAGCACCTCCAACAACCGTTGAAATCATCAAGGCTAAGGCCAACGGATCAACAGGTTTCGGAAGATGCCGTTCAAAACCAACAGCCAGAGCGTGTTTGCGATCTTCGGCAGTTGCATAGGCGGTTAAAGCGATCGCCCGAATCTGTCCCCCAGCCTCTGGCGGTAAAGTTCTCACCGTTTCAATTAAAGCATAACCATTCATTTGGGGCATTCCCAAATCACTCACTAACACATCAAAGGAAAATTTCTGAAGGTATTCTAAAGCCTCTAAAGCCGTTTCCACTGTCGTTACCGTTGCCCCATATTCTTGTAAGGTGACTTGAATTAACTTTCTTGTGTCTGCTTCATCTTCCACCACTAATACTCGCAAACCCGATAACAAAACTTGAGATGTTGTTGATTCAATCTGAGAAACCGGATCTCCAGACGTCGGAACTTTCAAGGATTCAGGTTCTAGTAACGGTAACTTCACCGTAAAAGTTGCCCCCAGTCCTAAACCCGGACTTTCCGCTTGTACCTGACCTCCGTGCATTTCCACCAAATGACGAACAATCGCCAATCCTAATCCTAATCCCCCATGAAGTCGAGTAGTGGAACCATCCGCTTGCCGAAAACGCTCAAACACGAAGGGTAGAAACTCTGGACTAATGCCACACCCGGTATCAATGACTTGAATCTGAACCCAGGATATCGAAGTTGTGTTTTCTAAATTCTCCTCAACCCTTGACACCTTCACCGTGACCTGTCCTTCCGACGGAGTAAATTTAACCGCGTTCGAGAGTAAATTCCAGACAATTTGTTGCAAACGATTGATATCTCCAAAAACCGATGCTGAGGTTGCCGTTTCCCAAACCGTAACAATCTCAACCCCTTTAGCAATAGCAGTGGAACGCACCATTTCAATGGCTTCTTCAACCATCGGCATAATTTTAATAGAATAACAATTCAGGCAAAGTTTACCCTGAATAATCCTTGATACATCTAAAATATCTTCAATTAATTGATTGAGTAATTTTGTATTTCGTTCAATAGTTTCTAAAGCACGGGTGATCACAGCCGAGTCTAACCGACGGGTGCGGAGTAAATTAGCCCATCCCATAATGGCATTCATCGGTGTCCGCAATTCATGGGAGAGAGTCGCTAAAAAATCATCCTTAATTTGATTGGCGGTTTCAGCTTCGGCCCTAGCTGCCTGTTCCCGCGCCAAGAGTTTTTCTCGTTCGGTCGTGGCTAACTTCTGTTCATGAATATCCGTTGCGGTTCCATACCATTTAACAATATTTCCCCCTTGATCTCGTACCGGGACACCTCGACTTAAATACCAGCGAAATTCTCCATCAAACCGCATCAAACGGTGTTCACACTCATAGATTTCTCCCGTTTGTACCGATTGTTGCCAAGCTTCTAGGGTGCGTTGCTGATCTTCTGGATGCAGAACCGGTTGCCATCCCCATCCTTGACCGTCAGTTTGAGTAATGCCACTAAATTCTGCCCATCGTTGATTATAGTAATCAACGGAACCATCGACATCAGCACTCCAGACAATTTGGGGCATAGACTCTGCTAAATTTCGGAAGCGTTCTTCACTTTCCCGTAAGGCGGCTTCTGTTTGTTTGCGTTCGGTAATATCCAGAAAATAAACCGATAATCCCTGAGTTGAAGGATACAGACGCACCGCAAACCAGCGACCAAAGAACGGATAAAACTCTTCATATTCGATGGGAATTTGTTCGTTTAAGGCTTGATGAGCATAGGTATAGGTAGGAGATTCCATTAATTCAGGAAATACCTCCCAGAGGTTGTGACCAATGAGCTCCGCCGCCAATTTGCCTAAAAGTTCCTCCGCCTTAGCGTTAACAAAGGTATAACACCAACGATGATCAAGACTAACAAAACCATCGGTAATACTTTTAAAAATATTAGTAATTTGACGATTTTTGGCTTCTAAAAATTCTTCAAACCGTTTGCGATCGGTAATATCGTAAGTAATCCCCAAAACTTGATCCACTTCCCCTTCAGCATTGAGAACGGGAACATAATTAACAATCGTAGTGTAGCTTCCTAAGTCAGAAGCAGTTTTAGTCACCTCTAACTTTTGAATCCTGCGAGTTGCGATCGCTTTTTTGAGAGTAGGTACATAGGTTTGAGTGAGTTCTACCGGAAATACATCCTCATCTTGATAACCAATCAGTTCTTCCCAAGACTTCCCACTGCGACGAATTCCTTCTGCATTCACAAACTGAAATCGTCGTTGAGCATCATAAATCACTAAGGTATTGGGAATATTATCGAGAGCCATCCGAAATTGTTCTTCATGATCCCGAAGGGTTTGTAACGCTGGATTTTGCTTATTGGTTTCTTGGGGGTGTACCCGTTGGGTAAAGGTCGTCACCACCGACGATGGAGACGTTTCCCCCCCTTGAAATAGAGGTTGAGTGTTGAGCAACAACTCAATCAACTCGCCATCGGGTTTACGACAATAGACAATCACATTCAAACAAGGTCGTCCGGTTGCCAATGTGAGGTAAACTGGACAAGACTCTACTGGAATCGGAGATCCAGTTTGATCCAGGAATATCCAGGGAGATTCAATCGGGTTGATCATCCTTTGAATGGGATATCCGAGAATCTTTTCCGCCGTCAAATTACAGCTTTGAATCTGACCCTCAGCATTTTGAAGGATCATCCCCATATCACCCTCAGTTCGGGAATGAGCTTCGGGTTTTAAGTAGGGTTCTTGTTGTAACGGTGTATAGCTCAATCGGGATTCAGACTGTTTGGAATTCTGCATTATAACAATCCGATTGGAAGTTTTAAGTAATCATTCCTTTCGTCGAAATCAAATTTCTGACGAGAGCAAATTTCCTGTCTTAGGGGGGATGTATTTAAAAATTATAATATGATCAATGGCTTTTTGGGATTCACCGTACTGTATTCTTGATAGGTATTGAAGAGTTAGTAAATTTGGACTACCTCAATTATTTGGGGATACCCGCCTCAATTACCCATTTCTCAAGCAGATGTTTTAGCAATGGGGGCTTCTATCAATAGCAACATTAAATTTAACAAATACGGATTTGAAGAGGGGAGATTTTATTTAAACAATTTGAATGATACAGTATAGGACATCAGAGATGGCACCCACACCTCCTGATATTTTATAGTTTCTCCTAAACTTTTAAATGTTACCCCTCACCTAAATTGTCAGGAAATGTTAAACTGTTGAACTAACCCCAAAAACGGGATACAAGATGAAGTGGGGAAATTCCCTAACGAAATCTCGATCATTAGGTGTGAGGAAACATGACGAAAAGAATCAGTTCAGAACAGGATACTGTTCAAAAGCAACCTGTGGAGGGGAGCATTTTCTCAAATCAGGAACAACTTCTACATCACACAGTTTCTCAACAAAATGGTAAAAAAAACCATCAGTTTGCTTTAGCAACAGGTTCTTTACTGCTATTCACTTTATCTCTGATTACGTTTAATCAAGCAAGTTCAACAGATTTTTTATTAAAAAAAGGAAGTCAAGGAACAGAAGTCAGTCATCTACAACAGCGTTTAAAAGCAGCCGGATATTGGTCAGGGAGAATTACCGAAAATTATGATCAAGCAACGGAAAACGCTGTTAAAACCTTTCAAAAAGATCAAGGAATTGAAGCGAATGGTAAAGTCGATGAAAATACAAATTCTGTATTAATAAATAAGGTACAAAAGAAAAGTTTATCTTCGCGTTATTTAGATCATAAAGTTGAAACTTTAAACCCTATAGATGAACGTCTCAATGCTGAATTGAAACTTCAAAAACGAATTAAAGGGGATTTAGCACCCAAATCTGTTGTTTATTCAGGAAATGGGTTATTTTTTGTCCAGAATATGATGTATGAACATTCGATTAATGTTTATGATCGGGAGTTTAATTTAATTAAAAAAATCAAGGATGAAGTCAAATTAAAGGATTATGGCTATCCCCATTTTAAAGATAATCAATATCAAGGTTCTCCCGTAGAAGCAGCATTTTCTCCCGATGGAAAATCAGCTTATGTTAGTAATTATGAGATGTTTGGTTCGGAATTTACCAATCCTGGCTATGATACCTGTGAACCTTCCGATCAATTTGATCCGAGTTTTATTTATAAAATTAATACTGAAACTTTAGAGATTAAAACTGTCATTAAAGTGGGTTCTGTTCCCAAATATGTTGCGGTTTCTCCGAATAATCGTTGGGTTTTAGTCAGTAATTGGTGTTCAGGAGATTTAAGTGTTATTGATAGTCAATCTAACCAAGAAATTAAACGAATTCCTTTAGGTCAATTTCCTCGTGGAATTGCGATTGATCCAAACTCAAAAATTGCTTATATTGCGGTGATGGGAACTTCAGATCTCGCCGTTGTTAATTTAGAAGATTATAGCGTTAATTGGATATATAATGTAGGATTATATCCCCGCCATTTAGTCTTAGATAGTACAGGAAAATATCTCTATGTCACCCTAAATGGGGATGATCATGTTGCTAAAATTGAGACAAAAACTGGAGAAATAATTAGCAAAATCTTTACCGGAAGTGCACCTCGCAGTATGGTATTATCACCCGATAATCAGTATTTATATATTGTCAATTACTATTCTAATACGGTGAGTAAAGTTCGCACTGAAACAATGGAACTGATCGATAATATTACCGTAGATTTAAACCCCATTGGAATTACCTTTGATCCTGAAACCCATCAAATTTGGGTAGCGTGTTACACCGGAAGTTTGATGGTTTTACAGGATCAATTTTAATTCGTAATTCGTAATTCGTAATTCCCTATCGATGAGTTAATTTTCCTCCCGTAACTTCTACTAAACTTCCGGTCATAAAACTACTATCAGAAGAAGCTAGAAACACATAAGCAGGAGCGATTTCTTCGGGTTGAGCCGCACGTCGCATCAGGCTTGTCTTATCAAATTCACTCACTTCTTCAATGGGTAAACTAGCGGGAATACTTGGAGTCCAGACCGCACCCGGAACAACAGCATTAACTCGAATATTACGACTGCTTAAATTGGCTGCTAAAGACTTCGTAAAAGCGTGTACTGCGCCCTTACTGGTTGCATAATCAACCAGAATATCTCGACCAATTTGTCCTGAAATACTGCCCGTATTAATAATAGTGTCTGCTTCTTTGAGATGATTTAATGATGCTTTCACCATATAGAAATATCCAAAAACATTAGTTTCCATAGTTTCACGAAACTGTTCTAAACTCAGATCTTCAAGGTTACTCTGAGCCATTTGATAAGCCGCATTATTCACTAAAATATTCAGTTTTCCTAACTTTTGAATCGTTTCTTTTACCGCTTGTTCACAGGAGGCAAAATCGCGCACATCTGCTTTGATTTGTAAACATTTTCTACCCTGTTTTTGTACTTCTTGGCAGGTGATTTTTGCATCCTGTTCATTGTGGTGATAAACAATCGCCACATCAGCCCCTTCCATAGCATAAGCGATCGCAACAGCCCTACCAATTCCAGAATCACCACCTGTAATTAAAGCGACTTTTCCTTGCAATTTACCAGCCGGTTTATACCCAGATAAATCCGTTTGGGGCTGGGGAATCATATCTTCTTGAGAAGCCGGATAGTCGAGTTTCTGTGCTGGAATTTCAGCCGGAGTAAAATGATGTTTATCAGTTTGCATAACGAAACCTCGTTTCTTTACTTTCTTAAGATATTCCAAACCAATTTAATCGGGTTCTTTCATCAGAAAGAAATTTACAATTTCAGCGATAAATTTATGCCTAAAGACATAGGCAACCTTACATAGCTCTTGTATCAATACCCGTTTAATACTTGGAACATTTTTCCCAATTTTTTATTCTTTCCAAACAAAAACCTTCGCCTCATATTCGGGTAAATCGATGAGAATGTTGTCATCTCCCGACTCGATATCATAATTATTTGTCCACTCATGCCAAGTCCCATTTGCAGGGAAATGGGGAACTTGATAACCTGCTAAATATTGATCAGAGAAATTAACAACAACAACCACACGAGATCCTTGATCATTCCATCGGGTATAAGCAAAAACTTTAGCATCCGCATCTTCATGGAAAAACTCAATATTTTCAGTATATAAAGCATGATTGGATTTTCGTAAAAAAATCAAGCCTTTGTAATATTGAAATAAACCTTGATTATTGTCATGGCTTAATAATGTCCAATCAATTTTTGCCGAATCAATAGTTTTGGGTTTATATTCTCCAAATTCTTCCCCCATCCAAATCAAAGGAATGCCTACGGCTGTCATCAATAATGCTACCCCTAATTTCACTCGTTTAAAGGCATCTTCGTCAAAAATCTCTCGATTTCCTAACTCCACCATTAACCGATTTTGATCATGGTTGCCCAAATAATTAACCATATTTGTAGCCCCCATAAACCCTTGACGTTTGCCATCTAAAATGTCTTTGAGTTGTTCTAAATCAAAGGTATCCCCACATAAATGATCCGTTAGAATATGATAAAAACTATCATGCCAACAGCCATCCATCGGCCCATCAACGTTGGTAATACTGGGGTTTTCTGGCACATATTCAGCAACATTGTAAAAGGGTTTTACTCCAGCTTCCTGTTTTGCTTCCTGCACAACCCAACCCATAAAATCATAGTTACCAATTTGTCGGGCTGCATCATAACGAATTCCATCAGTATGATATTCTTGAATCCAGAATCTCACCGTATCCCCAATAAATTTTCGAGCCGGATAGGTGTCTAAATTTTCGTCATAAAATTCATAATTAAATTCTGGCCCCCAGTTAAATTCAGCATCTTTTGGATCATGATGATACCAATAATCATGATCAATTTGAGTTAAAGGACAGGAAGATTCTGAATGATTATAAACCCCATCCATTAACACGCGAATTCCTCGTCCATGACATTCATCAATCAGGTTTTTTAATTGCTCAGTTGTGCCATAACTAGACTCCGTAGCAAAGAAATAACGAGGATTATATCCCCAACTATGATCCCCTGGATATTCTTTAACAGGCATCAATTCAATGGCATTTACGCCTAAATCACACAAATAATCTAACTTTTCGATAACGTGCTGATATTTACCCCGTGCATAGGGGTCATCTTCTCCGCCAGAAAAATCTCCAATGTGCATTTCATAAATCACTAATTCATGGTCGGGGGGTAAAGGTTTATCATCATTTTTCCAAACATAAGTATCAATAATTTTTTCCCCTTCTTTAATCCGAATGATGCCATTTTGAGTCGGATCATCAATATCTGTAGCATAGGGATCAACAATTTCTACCCATTCATCCGGTTCTACAAACCAACTTTTAGAACGTACTCGAAATTTATATTGATAGGTTCCATCTTCTAACTCTACTTGTGCCCGAAAATAACCATCTTTACCCTTTTTCATCGAAATATCTTTCCAATTAGAAAAACACCCGATTAGTGCTGCTTCTTTATTATAAGGAGCAAACAATGAAAATTCAATTAAATTAGCCATGTTTTTAAGTCCTTAATGTTTAATGAGAAATCATGTCTAGTTCAATTCACGCCATCAAAAAGCATGACTTTTTTAATAGATTTAGGTCAATTCACTAGACATGATCTTGAATTTTGCCTGTTAACCAATGACTGCTAACGCCCCTGCACCTGCGGCTGCGATCGCAGAAAGACTAGCCGTAAAAAATAACCACCAAGCGGCTGCGGCTGCGGCTTTTCGGGTTTCTTCTAATTGATGTTGGGCTTCCCGTTTAACTTGTTCTACACGCATTTGAGCATCCATTTGTAGACGTTCAGCCCGTTGTAAAACCCGGTTGCGACTCCGTTCAATTTGATCAATAATTCGATTCGCATCCGCTTCTGAAATATCCTCCCGTGAACTTAAAAGCGCAACTAAAGTATTACGATCAAATTGAGAAAGACGACTCCGTAATGCCTCAAAACCCGCTTGTGGATCATCAAATAAGGTGCGAATATCATCCCGAATTCCCTCATAATTTAATTCCGGTCGTTCTAAACTATTCAAATAGTTACGAATTCGATCTAAAATTCCATCCATTACCGATTGAATTCGCTGTTGAATACTGTGGATTTGCTCTAACAATTGTTCCCGAACTTGGAAAATTTGATCAGCAATTCGATTAGCTTCTGCTTCTGTCATATCCTCCCGTTGAACGAGCAAAGCCACTAAGGTTTCCCGATCAAAATGAGATAACCGTTCTCGTAAACTTTCTACACCCACACGCGGATCATGAAGGAGTAATTTTAAATCCCGTTGAATTCCGGCTGGATTTAATTCCTCCCGATCCGTTGAGCGTAAATAATTGGCTAAAGCACTTTGGAAATCCTGAACTTTATGTTGAGTTCTCCGAGCTAACCTTTGAGGGGTTTTAGCAATACCTTGTAACGTCGATAAGGTACTATCAATTGTCTGATTAATTTGTTCCTCGCTTAAATCATTACGTTGGTTTAATAACTGAACTAATGTATCTCGATCAACTTTAGAAAGCCGTCGGCGAATCGCTCGAATTCCCAACTTAGGATCTTCTAATAATAAATTGAGATCTCGTTGAATGCCTTCGGGATTCAATTCATCTTTTCCTGTATTTCGGAGATAATCAGCAATCGAATTCATCGCCTGATCATACTGTTGTTGAGCTTTTCCAATTAAGCGTTCTGGGGTATAACGAACTTGCAACCAAGTTGATTCAATTTGATCTAAAATTCGCTCAACTTCCGCTTCACTTAAATCATTTCGAGTGGTGAGTAACTGTACTAAAGTATCGCGATCAAATTGAGAAATACGCTCACGAATGGCTGCCATTCCGACTTTAGGATGCTCAAATAAAGTTCTTAAATTGGTTTCAATCCCATCGGGATTTAATTCAGCTTTTCCGGTATCCCGAAGATAAGATTTTACTTGCAACCATTGTTGAGTTACATTGGCTTTAATTTCAGCTTGACGATGTTCCGATTCTTCCAAAACAGATGCTTTTGCTCTGTCTAAATTCGCCGCCACAATTAAAACATCGTCGGAGGATAAATCCCCACGTTTTTGCAGGACAAGTTCAAACCAACGTTGTGTTAAAGGAGCTAAACGTTGACTTAACTGCTCAAAACTGACCTGGTTATCTTCCAAAATGGGTTTTAAATTCAAGAGAATTTTTTCCGAGGTTAATTCATCAGCAGGGGTGGTGATCATATAATGTTCCACATCTCCTAAAACGGTTAATTGCATTTCCTGCTCAATCGCTTCTTCGGTAACTCGTAATACCTGTAAGCGAATAGCTTCTAATTGATCTGCTAATTCTTTAATTCTTGCTTGGGTAAAAACGCCCCGTTGCCTTAATAAATTTACAAAATCAGTGCGTTTTAATTGGTGTAATTGTTCTGCTGTTAATTCAGGATCGGCATTGGGATCATAAATTATATCTCGAAAATCCTGCTCAACTTGTTGGGGTTTCATGTCCCAAAAATAAGTATTCAGGAGATAGTTTTCAACATCAGCTTTAATCGGACTATAAGACTCCTTAGCTGTCAATTGATGAGCAATTTTATGGGTTTGTTCACCCACTTGACTTTTGAGACGATTTAACTGATTCAGAATTTTTTCAACATCGAAATCTGAGAGATCACTGCGTCCGAGTACCAGTCCAATTAAACTATTAAGGCTCATCGTTAAGCCTTGAGACATCATGCTTGTAGGTTGATTGGGATTGTTTTGTTTTTGTTGAGCAATTAAGTCATCTATTTTTTTGTTTAAATCTGTTCCTAATAATTGCTGAGAAGTCGCTGTTTTGAGATAATTAACGAACTCCCCCATCATATCTTGAGGCTGAGGCATTTTGCCAACGGTTTGACGCCAAACACTTTCTAATTGATCGGCAATTCGTTCCACATCCCGACGGGATAAATCTGTGCGACTTTTGGCTAAATCAATAAAAGTTTGACGAGTGAAATTCGGTAAAGAAGCCTGACCTCCCATTTCTTTTAGATTGGGATCATTGAGAATCGTTTCAAACTCTCGACGAATTTCGGGAAGATTTAATTGCGGGGGACGTAATTTTTCTAAATATTCTTCGACTTGTTCACGCATCGTAATCGGATCAATTCCGGCCGTTAGTTCCCGACGCACGGCACTGGCTGCGGCTTCGGCGGTGGCGACAATTTGTTTACTGGCTGCTGCTCCTGTAAAGGCTGCACTTGCCATTCCAAATAAGCTTTGAATCCCCGATGAAGTGGTTTGAAAAACAGAACCAATCATCGAACCAACGGTACTCGAACTCATCCAAACTAAGAGGGAAAAATAGGTAGCCCAAATGACTAAACCCACAATTGCTCCCAAGGTTGGCGAGGTTAAAAGGCTGAGTTTAACCGCTAATAAACAAGCCACAAATAAAGCCAATGTCACCGTAATTACCGTGGCAATTCCTAGGGTTTTTCCGACTTTTTTCAGCGTTCCCCCTACGGAAGAAGATTTATGATCATCTGAATCAGAACTGGAAGAATTGCCTAGGTTTGAAATTCCCGCCGCTACTCCCAAGTTTGTTAATAAAAGTTGGATACCGAAAGCGAGGACGACCCCGGAGATTAAAGCCGTAAAAAATTGAGGGCCACTAAATACTAAAGCAGCTTCTTCAACGGTATCGACATTAGTATTATTCGTAGAAAATTGGGCAATTAATCCAGTTGTTAGATGGATTAGTTCTAAAGTTTTAACCATAATCGGTTCCTTGTTGATTCATCGATTTTTATTAAACAAAATATTAGGCTGAAAGTTGTTTGAGCAAACCCTCCTATTAAGCTCTTCAGCTACAATCTTGAGTGTGTAGGAAAAACGGTTGCGAAATCATCTACCCCAAGGATGAAACAAAATAAATTCGTAAGTTTAATCAAAAAAAATAAAATATCATCTATCCAGGGAAAGAATTAAAATTAAGAAATAAAGTTTATAATAAAACTCTACTCTAGTTTTCATCTCAATCTCATTGTTTAGATTTAAGATAGAAATAAGGACGAGACTTATCCGTTGGGATTAACAATCGTGTGAGTAAAAGTAGGGGTGAGATTTCCTCACCCTGAACAGGACTAATCAACATCTGCCTAAAATTTCTATGAATCGTTCCTTACAACACGCTCAAAAATTAAAAGAAGAAATCGTTGATTTTGTCTACGATGCAGAAGGAGAATTAGCGATCGCTTTAGAAACTTATGCGGCTCAACATTCTGGTCGAGAACGTCATGATATTAAAGCTCAAAATTTAATGATTGATACCTTTGTTTTGCAGGGTAAAGTCGGTCAACAAACCCCTTTAGAAATTTTTTTAGCAGAAAATCCCCAATTAACGCCAGAAGAACGAGTCTTATTAAACGGTTGGTCTAAAAGTTTTCTCGGCTTATTTGAAGTCATAGATTGTGTCGGAGAACAATTTAAGTTAATGAACTGGTTAACAGCTAAATGTTATCCAGTGGTTTGGGATGAAGCCTCTGGTGATCCTGAACTCAGCCGTTTAAAACCGGGTGAAATTATTTTAGCTCGAATTGCACCTTTAAATGAAAATCAGTGGATGTTTTTAGGGTCAGGAATTTTAAAAGGAAAATTGGGTAAACCTAAATTAGCCGTTGTGATTGGTGAATTCAAAAAAAATTACAAAGAATTTTTATATAGTGATGCACCAGAACTCTTAGAAGAGTCTTGGGAGTCGGTGGCTGAATATCATCAAGAATTTGTTAGTTTTTTTGGTCAAGATCAAATTAGTTTATCGGGCTATCAACTGAATAAAAAACTCAACGAACTTTATGAACAATTTAATCAAAAACGGTTAGCAGCAGCCGGAATTGATCAATCTAAATCTTTACGCGAATTAGCAGAAGAAGCGGGAAATGATGCTGAAGACCTAAAAACAGCCGCCTTAGAATCGGGTGCAACGGAGCAAGAGATTGCTAAAGTTTTGGAGTCTAAAACCTTAATGGTCATGCCTAAAGTTGAGTTACCCGATGAGATTAAAAAAGCAGACGAAGTAACCGTATTTTCCCATCCTCGCTGGGGACAACTATTCCTACCGAACTATACTGCTTTTATCGAGCTTTTAAAGATTCCTACGCCTGAAAATACTCCGCAGTTAGAAACTAAAGTGCGAAAATATTTGAAAGAACCCCAATTTAACTATTATGTTTGGCAACAGTTAAAACAGGACGCTTCTCAAGGATTAGAACAAATCTTAAAACAGGTTTTAGAGCAACCGGATTTTTCCTTAGAACAAGATTTAGATAAAATTTTATTACAATATGATAAACCTTCTGAACCTAATTTACCGGAAATTGCCAGTGTTCCTCGCCATTTAGATGATTTATTTAAGGAAGCTTTAACTCAAGTTCAGAAATCTAAACCCAAAAGTAAAACAGCGGCTAAAAAAAACAAAGGATTTCAATAAGAGAACAGGGAGCAGGGGAAGAAATTTCTATTGCAAGAGTGCCTATTCGTAATTCGTAATTCGTAATTCGTAATTCGTAATTCGTAATTCGTAATTCGTAATTCGTAATTCGTAATTCGTAATTCGTAATTCGTAATTCGTAATTCGTAATTCGTAATTCCCCATTCCCTCCTATAAAAAAATAGAGTAGGATTATCCTACTCCTTTGAACTTTGATGCTGTTAACTGTGAAAAGACTAATGAAACTCCAACGCTTGAAGTTTACAGGCTTCATTTAAGCAACTGTTCTCCGAGTAATTAATCCCCACAGGAAAATTAAGATAATAGCACCTAACACAGCAAAGAAAATACTAGGAATAGTTAAAGCTCCGGCTGAAGCAGCAGCCGCTCCCCCACTTCCAAAGAAGACTTGACCTAAATAACCACCCAGTAAAGCCCCTAAAATTCCTAAACCAATGGTGGCAAAAATACCGCCGCCTTGATGTCCAGGATAAATAGCTTTAGCAATAGCACCTGCAATTAAACCTAATAGTATCCAAGCTAGAATACCCATGATTTTTCCTCCCTTAAGTCCTTTTTATTAAGGCTTTGATTTAACACTTTAATCTTAACAATTGCCTGTTAAACAACTCATCTAGCCAAAGGAATAACTTACATCTTGCTTCAGAGGGAAGCTAAACTCTAGCCATGATTCCTTCCGTTGAGTAAACTAGAGATTAACCAAGTTAATTCAAGGGTAAAGCAATGTCAGAAGGTTTTTTACTCAGCCGTCTTCTTCTCCGTTTTGATGCTCCCGATGATGTGTTATTAACGAATTTATCAGCCGTTGCCTTAACACCCGATGGTAGTTTATGGTTAGGAGCCGATGAAGGAACAGGTCTTGAGCGACTTTCTCCCATTGAATCTTATGTTTATGGTCATCATCAACATTTTGAATTAAGCAATTTTATTCCTTTAGATAATCCCGAAGAAGAAATTGATATTGAAGGCTTAGATTATTTCGATTCCTATCTTTGGTTGGTGGGTTCCCATAGTCTGAAACGGAAAAAGCCCAAGGGAAAAGACGTTAATTCAGATATCAAACGTTTAACCGAAATCAAAAGGGAAAAAAATCGTTATCTTTTAGCTCGAATTCCGGTTAAAAATGGACAATTATTGTCGTCTTTTTCAACTGTTGAACCGGAAAATCAAGAGTTCAGAGCCGCTGTGCTTCAAACGTCTCCAGACGGAAATCAACTCATCGAAGCTTTAAAAACAGATGAACATTTAGGTGTATTTATATCAACGCCTCTGCCTTCCAAGGAAAATGGGTTAGATATTGAAGGATTGGCTGTTTATGAAAATAAAATTTTCCTAGGCTTACGAGGGCCTGTTTTCAGAGGATTTGCCATGATTTTAGAATTAGAAGTTGAAGAGAAAGAACCCGGAGTTTTAACCCTCAAAAATATTGGAGAAAATGGCAAACAATATCGCAAGCACTTTTTTGAATTAAAGGGGTTAGGAATTCGAGAGTTATGTTTACAAGGTGAAGATTTAATTATTTTAGCAGGGCCAACGATGGATTTAGATGGCATCATGAAAGTCTATCGTTGGAAAAATGCTTTAGCTCAATCCAGTAATACGATCTCTTATTTTAATTCTGAATTGTTAGAGTTTTTGTTTGATCTGCCATTTTGTCTCGATAGTGATCACGCCGAAGGTTTAGAACTTTTTAATAGTTTAGAACAACCCGGTTTATTAGTGGTTTATGATTCGCCCAATCCTAACCGAATTTTATCTGAACGGGAAGTTTTTACAGATATTTTCCGATTGTCTAATCCTGCTCAATAGATAATAAAACATAAAAAACCCAGTTTAGAGGATTTAAAACTGGGTTTTTCTGTTATGGAACAATTGGCTTTAATTCTTGATTGACCCTGATTACATTTGGCCAGGGAAACCGGGCTGTGAATCGGTAGGAGAATGGGGTTCAATTAAACTGGGTTGTGAGTTATTGTCAGAATCCTGTTGATTCATTTGATTAGAAGAGGGATTAGAATTCATTGGACTGGTGGTAGAATTATTCTGCCGGGGTTGTTGTCGGGGATTAACTCGTTCAGATTGAGAATCAACATCTCGCAAATCTGAAGGAGAATCAACATCAAATATTTCTTGATCGGTGCTATTCGGGGAACTATTATTCATCCGATCCATTGAAGAGTTATTGCGTTGTTGAGGATTAACTCGCTCAGATTGAGAATCAACATCTCGCGCATCCGAAGGAGAATCTAAGTTTTGTGTATTCGAGGGTTGGCTATTATCAAATTGAGTGATTTGTTGGGGGTTTTGAGAATTTTGACTTAAACTATTCTGAACATTAGTTGGCATTAAAACCCGATTAATCCCATGAATTAAACCATTGGTTGCCTCGATATCCGGTTGAACAACGCTGGCATTATTAACAATAACCCGATCCGGTGCTACACGAACTGCAAGTCCACCTCCGAGACTATCAATGCTTCCATCAGCCATTTGATTAGAAGCAACTTCACCTTCAATGACATGATAGGATAAAACCTGTTTTAACATTTCTTTATTTTCAGGCTGCATTAACCTTTCTAAGGTTCCAGCCGGTAGTGATGCAAAGGCTTCATCAGTTGGGGCAAAGACAGTATAGGAACCTTCACCTGTCAATATATTTTCTAGTCCGGCGGCTCTAACCGCTTGAATAAAAGTATTATATTGACCGTTAGAATTAGCAACAGAAAGAATATTCTGGGATGACCCCATATTCTGCTGCATTTGGGGACTATTCTGCATTCCTGAGTTAGGAGATTGCATTTCTGCTCTAGCAGGAACCTGTCCTAAAATGCCTAAGCTGGCAATCCCTAAAACAGCAATACTGTGGGTATAAAAACGATTGAATGCCATGATTTTAAACTCCGCCAAAATTTGTTTCTTTCCTTACTGTATAAAGGGGAGTTTAATTCGCCATCCAGCCGAGGACATATCACTCTTGAAATAGGCTTTTTGATGTGGAATTTAGAGTTTTTTAAGGAAGAATATTCTTAAGATTTTCCATTACGATTCAGTTTTTTAGCGATCGCATCTAAAATGGCTTGTTCTGCGGGGGTCATTTTACCGTCTATTTGAGCAATTCGCTCACATTGAACTAATACAGGCGTGACAAAATCAGGATGCAGTTGTTGTAATAAATTCTCTAAGGAAATCGGTGTTTCTAAATAAGTCGAGATTGCTTTTATCGCTTCAGAACTCAGATGAGCTTGTTCTAATTCAGGAATCAGATCAGACTTTGATTGATCGGGATAAGACGCTAAAATCATCTGAGCTAAAATTTGATCCATCACCTGTTGTTGCTGACTGGCAAATTTCCAATAATCTTGACTTTCCTGTTGAAAGCGCTGAACCGTTAATTCTGTTGTCTGAGGATGCAGTTTGGTTTCATAAAATCGACAAGCAATATAACCTAAACCATACAGCAAAATTGCATTAGAAGAAGCCCCAATAACCGCCCCTAAACCGGGGATAATTTCGACCCATTCTAAACCCGTTTGGATCGCTACAGAACTCCCCAAAGATAAGCCAAAAATAGCTAAAACTTCCCCTCGACGGATGGGATCATTGAGATCTAAACCATAGGCTGCTGCAATTTCATAGGTCATTTCAGCTTGTAGCCGTGTTGTCGTGACTAAATCAATCGCAAATAAAGCCACAGCCAGGGGAGGTAAAAAATTTGTTGCTAACCCAATTCCCGCCGCTTGAATTGATTTCTGCACCATTAAACGGTGAGCAATTTCCCTGGGGGTTTCTTGAGGATACTGTTTTTGCAGATCTTGGACGGTTTTTTGTGCCTGTTCAATATTAACGCCACCGAGGAGAATTTCTAACCAACTTGTTCCTAAATTATTGCTGAGAATCTTGACAATTGGATTTTTAGCGATCGCATCTATAATGGCTCCGGTACTTGCTGTTACATTGGCTAAATAGTGTTGAGTTTGTAGTGTAGTTTGTTCAAAGAATTTTGTTGTTACCGCAATCAGTTCGACGAACCATTGTTCTGTTGAGTTTGCCGTTGAGGGGTTCGTTTTTTGGGCTGAGTTTGCTTCAGCTTGTAAGTTGTTTTGGTCTTCCTGCGCCCTGTTCTCATTTCCCATTGTTGAGCCTATTAAGGATGAAAAAATAATGGTTTATTTATCTCTCTGGCCATTGTATACTCAAAAAAGCCCCAAAAAAATAATAGAGAGTCACAACCGATAAATCGATTGATTTGACTCTCCGTTTCCACCAGACTAACCAGAGGGAATAAAGGATTGCACCCAGTACGCTTACCAATATAGGGTACTTTCCTCGAATCGTGCCTCTATCTATAGATAGAGATTAGCAGAAAAACGCTGCAAGAGCAACAACCAAAAACATCTAGTCCCTCGCAAGGCCCAAAATCAACTTTTTCCGCCCCTGTTTATGGGAGAAGGGGACGGGGGGACGGGG
>NZ_JADEWU010000154.1:0-2151 GCF_015207485.1 Planktothrix mougeotii LEGE 06226 | reverse complement strand
CCGACATTCCGATACCAGAGAGGGTTTGACCAATACCTAAACCTGCGCCCGACATTCCCACACCCGAAGTGGTGTAACCGACACCAGACTGGGTATAACCCAAACCTGCGCCCGACATTCCGATACCGGACATCGTTTGACCAATACCTAAACCTGCGCCCGACATTCCCACACCGGAAGTGGTGTAACCTACGCCGGACTGGGTGTAACCCAAACCTACCCCGGACATTCCGATACCGGAAGTGGTGTAACCCAAACCTGCGCCTGACATTCCGACACCGGACATGATTTGTCCAATACCTGCACCGGACATGATTTGTCCAACACCGGACATACCCACACCGGACAGGGTTTCACCCACTCCAGAGGCCCACATTCCCACACCCGAAGGAAAGATAAAGGAACTCACCGTCTCTTGGGGTTTGACGACTTGGTGCATGGAACCAAACAGAGAACCTGCGATGCGTTTGGCTTCTGCTTCCCTGGATAACCCAAATAAATCGTCGTGAACCCCTGCCAGGACATAGGTTTTGCTGGGGACGGGGAATTCATAAAAGGTTTTCCCTTGTAATTCTTCGTCCCAAGACACAGTAATAAATTGATCGTCAATCCATTCTGCGGGATAAACCGGAGGAATGCGAGTTGCAGCAGAACGCGCTAATCCTAACCAACGACCATCAACACAGCGATAACCAATTTCAACTACATAGTCGCGGTCACTGACAGGAACCGGTAAATACCATTCCCGTGCTAATTCATCACAGGGATATTCTTGAATACTATGGGGACTTTGAGACTTTAACTCAATATCGGTAACATCATAAATCCGTAGAGCCAGTTGTTGTCCACCTTGACGCCGACACATTTCTTTGTGTTCGTTAGAGACATCCCAGTAAGCATAGGCCCATTCAGGATCTCTGGGCATCATAACGATTTGGCTTTCACCATATCCAATGGGTAAATCCACTAACCCCTCATCCACTGAGGATAAGGAATCATCGATTTGATAGTTTTGACTAACGACGGAAAACTTTGCGACTTCCACTTCTTCTTGTGCCTCCAATGCGCGTGATGGATTAGGGGTTCCAAACTTTTGACTTTCGATTTCTTGAATAGCTTCTAAAAGCTGAGATTTACGCATTCGGCTATAGCGAGAAATGCCATATTCACTTGCGACCTTGCGGAGTTTCCGGAGGGTCATATCTTCTAAAGGTGGACGTTCCTTTGGCATAAAAGGGTGATCTCCATTGGTTTAAACAGTAGATGGATAACTCTGTAGAAATTCTTCGGGATCATGGGGATCGCTTGATTAATGACCATGTTGCAGAAAATATTGAATTTGGTCAAGGGGTAACTAAAGGTATTGATGAGTAAATATACACAGTTTTCACGGTTTTGGGGATCGTGATGTCATGAAACCCTGACATTTTGAGGAAAAAAAATCCTCTTTGGGATCAAAGAGGGAAACCGGGATCGGAAATAAATCAACGGATTACTTGCCAATCTTCAATGCGCCATTGCCCATCCTTGCGAATAAAGCGATATTGAATTTGCAAAGAAGCATTTTCAGTATTTTGGAGTTGACCCTGACTGTAAAATTGAGCCTGTTCCTCAACATCCGCATAGGCAACGGCTTGATTGGGATTGGCTTGATCCATCTGGACTTCAGTAACTTTCAGACTATGTTTGTAAGTGCGATGGGAACCCTCTTGTTTCATCGTTTCTGCCATCCCCACCCAACGAGCTAGGGCTGGATCAACTAAAATTTGTCGTAACCCTTCAACTTGATGCTCAGGCCCCATAGCAGCCGATTTCATCGACAACCATTGGTTGAGTTTGGCTTCAGCCACTTCCGGGGTAATTTTTTCCGGTTCTGCGGTTACAGGTTTGGGTTCAGGAATCGGTAAGGGAGGCTGGTTTAACTGCACCATTGCCTGTTCCCCTTTCAATTTAGGCCCAGACCAGCCCAAAACGTCTGCTAAGGCTCCAAAAGCAAGGGACAGTAAAAACCACAGTAACCAAATCCCCAACAATCCCCCCACACCCAAAATTAACAACCGACGCCATTTACTCGCATCATTTTTCCGTTGAATACGACGGAGGCTGCTGCTATTAGCTGGGGGAGGTGCAGTGGTTGGTGTCGGGGCTGTC
>NZ_JADEWU010000032.1:0-55343 GCF_015207485.1 Planktothrix mougeotii LEGE 06226 | reverse complement strand
CCCAGACCACAGGTTGTTCCTGGCGGTGGTGGCTCACACGGAGAGCCTCACCTAATAACTATGGACGGACAAAAATACGATTATCAAGCCGTCGGCGAATTTGTTCTTACCCGCACCAAAAACCGTCAATTTGAAATTCAAGTTCGACAAGCACCCTACAAAAACCGCAACAACGTTTCTATAAACTCCGCAGTCGCTATGAAAGTCGGTGATGCGAGAGTGGGAATTTATGCAACTGGTTTCCCCGATGACCAAACAAAAATTCCTCTGAGAATTGATGGTAAACCCGTTGAGCTTAAGGGCACACAAAACCTTGCGGGTGGAGGTAGTATTACTCAGAATGCAGGTACAAGTTGGACTATTCAATGGCCGACAGGAGAAGTCGCCACCTTTGAAATTGCAGACCCTGGTGGTTCTCCCATGATCGATCTATCGACAGGTTTAACAGAAAATGATCGAGGTCAATTAGAAGGATTACTCGGTAACTTTAATGGCAATCCTTCTGATGACTTTATGACTCGTGATGGTCGTGTTATTCCCCAAAATCAAGAAGCGATGGATACTGCCCGATCTGTATTAAATAACTTTAATATTAATCGCTGGATTCCGATTCCAATTGATCCCTTAACTGAAGCGTTCTTAGATACAATTCATAGTCAATTTGGCAATAGTTGGCGAATTTCTCAAACTGAATCACTGTTTGATTATGCCCCTGGAAAAAATACGGGTAGTTTCACTAATCCTGCCTTTCCCAATGGTTTTGTCATCTTAAGAATGCTGGCTCCTGATGCCGTTGCTAAGGCAGAAGAAGCTTGTCAAAAAGCTGAAGTTCCGAGCGATCGCTTAGAAGGTTGTTTATTTGATGTTGCGGTCACAGGTGAAACAGGTTTTGCCCGTGTTGCGGCTAACTTCCTGAAAAATAAAGTTCGTGAACGAGTCGAACGGGAAATTCGCAACCGAATTCCAATTCCAGTTCCTTTACCGTTCTAATTCTCACAGATAACCGTTATAAACCTTCCCCTACAGGCTTGTAGGGGCGGGTTCGCCGACCCATTTTGTCAACTATCAATAACCTTAATAAACCCGCCCCACCCAAAGAGGATATAGTTGCTTATTTGTCAACTATACAAATGAGCAACTATAAATTATTCTATGATAATAAATATTCTATTTTATCCTTAAAAAAAAATTATTAATAGTGAAACTGCCCAATGGTCATCTTGTTATCCCGTCAAAAAGTGAGGCAAAAACAATGCAAACAATTAAAGACCTAGATATTGTTGCTTTAACAGAAGACATAGAAGCAACCTATTTTGAAACTAAAGAAATAATTAAATTATCTAAAGGGCAAGTAGGAACAGTGGTGATGGAATTTGATGGCAGTGCCTTTGAGGTAGAATTTTCTCATCAAGATGGCACAACTTATGCAATGGAGACGATTCCCGCTACAATGTTAATGCTTTTACATTATGAATTAGTAGAATCTGTAAGTTAGCGCGAACCCTGCTCCTAGACCCTGATTTAATTATTGTTAGATGTAGAGGTGGATTAGTTTATAATAATATTTTGTTTCCCCGTTTGAATGTTAGAACGATTAATTGTGCAGACTCAACACCGACCTATTGCTGTCGATTTATTTGCGGGTGCTGGAGGAATGACCCTAGGCTTTGAACAAGCTGGGTTTGATGTTTTAGCCGCAGTAGAACTTGATCCGATTCATTGTGCAACCCATGAATATAATTTTCCTTTTTGGACGGTTTTATGTGGCAATATTGAACAGATAAAAGGATTAGAAATTAGGAATGATTCTGAAATTGGGGAGCGAGAGATTGATGTTGTATTTGGGGGGCCACCTTGTCAAGGGTTTTCTTTGATTGGGAAACGAGCGTTTGATGATCCTAGAAATAGTTTAATGTTTCACTTTATTCGATTAATTCAGGAATTACAGCCGAAATATTTTGTTTTAGAAAATGTTCCCGGTTTAACCATTGGTAAACATCAGCAATTTATGGCTGAAATTATTGAGACATTGCATAATAATGGGTATCAAGTCGTAGAGCCTTATCAAGTCTTAAATGCTTCTTATTATGGGGTTCCTCAAGATCGATCTCGTTTATTTCTTTTAGGATGTCGGCAAGATTTACCTTTACCGAGTTATCCCCCAGCCATAACTAAACCCCCAAAGGTTAACCCTAAATTAGAGGAGAAATTCAACCATCTTCTTCCCTGTCCGACGGTTTGGGATGCTATTGGAGATTTACCCGAAATTGAACAATATCAAGAGTTAAAATTAAAAGATTATACTTTTGTAGAGTATAAGAAACAGAGCCAATATGCTAAAATATTGCATAATATATATCGATCAAATAATGATTATTCTTATCCTCGAATTTATGATCGAAATTTATTAACTTGTAGTTTGCGATCGCAACATAACCCTACATCAATTGCGCGATTTGAAGCCACAGAATGGGGGAAAATAGAAAAAGTTAGTCGATTTTATAAACTCGATCCCAACGGATTATGTAATACTTTAAGAGCCGGAACACCGAGTAACCGAGGCGCGTTTACTTCCCCTCGTCCTATTCATCCCTATTCTCCCCGTTGTATTACGGTGCGAGAAGCCGCGCGGTTACATTCCTATCCTGACTGGTTTAGATTTCAGGGGACAAAATGGCATGGATTTCGACAGGTTGGAAACTCAGTTCCCCCGTTATTAGCAAAAGCGATAGCGGCTGAGATTATTCGTGTTTTAGGGATTAATTTAACTCCACCAATAGAAGAAAAACGATTAGGAAATGATACGTTACTGTATTTGAATCGATTACAAGCGGCCAAATGGTATAATGTTGATCCTAATATTATAGAACCCCGAAGAAGAGAAAATAAAAATAAAGTTTAAAAAATCAGGTAATCCCTGGTAAAATTAAAGAAGATAAAATAAAATTTAGTTCATCAGTTCCCCTAAATCTTATGGTTAAAACAATTAGTTATAGTGATTTAGATATTGCTCCCTATATTGACCATACCTTACTCAATCAAACCGCAACCCCGGAAGAAATTCAACAGTTTTGTTATCAAGCAGAACGTTATAAATTTGCTTCCGTTTGTGTATTTCCTAGTTATGTTAAACTTGCTAAAGAACTACTGCAAGGAAAACCGCCAAAAGTCTCAACGGTGATCGGGTTTCCAACGGGAGCCACAACCTCTAAAGTTAAACTCTATGAAGCTCAAGAAGCGGTTGAAAATGGAGCAACGGAATTAGATGTTGTGATTAATTTAAGTTGGTTAAAAACCAATAAAACCGAGGAATTATATCAAGAAATTGCTGAAATTTGTGAAGAAACGGGGCAAACGGTAAAAGCTATTATTGAAACGACAATTCTCACAGAAGATGAAAAACGCCTAGCCGTTGAAGTGTTAATGGATGCGGGAATTGCTTATATTAAAACCAGTACGGGTTGGTATGGAGGAGCAACCGTTGCCGATATTCAACTGATTAAATCCATTGCTAAAGGACGAGTAGGAATTAAAGCTTCTGGTGGAATTAGAACCTACCAACAAGCGGTTGATTTAATCATAGCTGGAGCGACTCGTTTAGGCACTTCTCGTGGTGTTGAGATTTTGACTACAAATATCCAAGAAGAAGATAGTTACTGATAACGGATACCCAATAACAGATTATCAAAATTCAATGAATAAAACTTATATTGCTACGGGGATTAATTTAAAAGGGAAACCTTTTGGAGAATCCGATCGCCTTTTAACCATTTTAACGCGAGAATTTGGATTAATTCGAGTGATTGCGCCGGGAGCGAGAAAAGCGAAATCGCGGTTAGGGGGACGCAGTGAATTATTTGTTGTTAATCAATTATTAATTGCTAAAGGGCGATCGCTTGATAAAATAACCCAAGCCGAAACTCTAACCACCTATTCAGGATTAGGCAAAAATTTAGGCAAATTAGCCGCGAGTCAATATTTAGCAGAAGTGGTGCTAAACCAAGCTTTAAGCGACCATCCCCAAGAGGATTTATTTGTTTTACTAAATGAACATTTAAACCGTTTACAAAGTCTCCCCAATTCTCCCTTAATCGCCCATTCTACCCAAATTATTGCTAGTTTAACTCAAGGTATTTTTCATCTTCTCGCCTTAGCCGGGACAGCCCCCCAAGTCCAATTGTGCTGTTTAACTCAACGTCTGCTGCGTCCTAATTTTACCGATGAACAGTGGCGAGTAGGGTTTAGCGTAGATGCGGGAGGAATTATTAACCTGTCTGAGTGGACAAAATTACACCGTCCCTCTTCTCCCCAACCTCAAAAATCGACTCCAGCCACCTCAAAATCCCCCACTGTTGCTGAGTCGGGGAACTCTTACACCATTGAAACAGTTCCTCAACCCAAACTCAAGATTAATACCAAACTCACCGCCCCGCAATTAGCCATTTTGCAACAGTTAGCCCAACCGCAACTCCTGGACACCGGGGCTTTATCTTTTTCTCCCTCAATTTCCGCCTTTGATTGGATGACGGTAGAACGGATATTACGACAATATACAGAATATCATTTAGGCTATCCGATCCGGTCAGGGTTACTGATTGATACCTTTACCCACCAATTTATTGTAGACCCACCGTTTTAAGAATTGGTTCGGATTTCTCTCCTGGGTTTTGCTCAGAGTGACGCGAGTGATCCAATTGATCATTAAACTGTTAAGGAGAGTGTGAAATCATGAGAAGCCCTGAACGGAATTTTCCGCCTCCAGGAATTCCCGTGATTTTTCCCTCAAGCCTGACTCCTTTGAGAATGCTGCTTTAATAGTATGTATGATGCGATCGCAAGATTTAGAAAAACAGTTTAAATTCCATCAACCCTGGGCCACCATGAAAGATTGGGAGACTGACTCCTTGTTAGAAATTCCCGCTTCTACCTCCGTAGAATTAGACCCAGTAAAAAATGGGCATTCAACGCCTTCTTTTCCCCTCGTTTCTCCAGAGGTCGAGGACACTGGAACTAAAAACAATGGGAGTCTTCCTGAGCCGCCCCAAGATGAGGAAAAACGAGGATTTTTACCTGTTCTGAGAAATAAGAATTTTCTGGCGCTTTGGAGTGGACAACTGTTCTCCCAATTGGCCGATAAAGTGTATTTAGTGTTAATGATTGCGATTATTTCCACCCGCTTTCAACAGGCTGATCAAACAATTAGTGGGTGGGTATCAGCCATTATGATAGCATTTACCATCCCGGCGGTTTTATTTGGGGCGGGAGCGGGGGTATTTGTTGATCGATGGTCAAAAAAAGCCGTTTTAGTGATTACTAATTTATTACGAGGGGGGTTAGTTCTGGCTTTACCCGTCGTTTTGTGGCTATTCCAGGGTCAACAATTGGGTCAATTACCCGTTGGGTTTTATATTTTATTAATCACAACTTTTTTAGTTTCTACTTTAACTCAATTTTTTGCACCTGCTGAACAATCAGCGATTCCTTTAGTTGTTGAAAAACGGCATTTATTATCCGCAAATTCTCTTTATACAACAACCATGATGGCTTCCGTCATTGTCGGGTTTGCGGTGGGCGAACCTTTATTAGCTTTGGCTGATTTCATGGGTAATTTACTCGGTTTTGAAGCCATAGGTAAAGAATTGATTGTCGGCGGAGAATATGTCATTGCTGGGTTAATTCTGCTGTTGTTAAATCCAAAAGAACAAAACAATAATTCTCCCCATGAACAACCCCATATTTTAGCAGATTTGCGGGATGGAATTCGATATTTAAGCAATCATACCTTAATTAGGAATGCGTTATTACAATTAATCATTCTATTTTCAATTTTTGCAGCCTTAGCCGTTTTAGCTGTACGTTTAGCGGAAATTATTCCTGAAATTAGTTCCTCCCAATTTGGCTTTTTATTAGCGGCTGGAGGGGCGGGAATGGGGATTGGAGCAACCATTCTCGGTCATCTCGGTCATCGGTTTGCCCATTTCCAACTGGCGTTAATGGGTTCTCTGGGTGTGGCAAGTTCCTTAGTTGGGTTATCCATTTTTAATCAACAATTATGGCCGACTTTGAGCTTGATTTTATGCTTAGGAATTTTTGGGGCTATTGTTGCTATTCCCATGCAAACCACTATTCAAGCTGAAACCCCGGAAGAAATGCGCGGGAAAGTTTTTGGACTTCAGAATAATGCGATTAATATTGCCTTAAGTTTACCTCTCGCCTTAGCGGGATTTGCTGAAACTTTAATAGGATTATCTAATGTGTTTTTAAGTTTAGCAGGATTAGCGATCGCCGGGGGTTTCCTGACTTGGTTAATCTCTCGAAATGCTCCCCATCTTGCTGAATAATGGATAACTAACTGCTCACTTTATTAAAGGTCAATTATGGACGTTAAAGCCGCCGTTGCGTGGGAAGCTGGAAAACCTTTAAGTTTAGAAACGGTTCAACTTGAAGGCCCAAAAGAGGGAGAAGTTTTAGTAGAAATTAAAGCAACCGGAATTTGTCATACCGATGCTTATACCCTTTCCGGTGATGATCCTGAAGGGTTATTTCCGGCTATTTTAGGTCATGAAGGCGCCGGAATTGTTGTTGAAGTGGGTGCTGGCGTTAAAAGTCTGAAACCCGGAGATCATGTGATTCCTTTGTATATTCCCGAATGTCGTCAATGTGAATATTGTTTAAGTTTTAAAACCAATTTGTGTCAAGCCATTCGGGGCACTCAAGGCAAAGGTTTAATGCCGGATGGGAGTAGTCGTTTTTCTAAAAATGGTAAAATTATTCATCATTATATGGGAACGTCTACCTTTTCTAATTATACCGTTTTACCCGAAATTGCCTTAGCCAAAATTCGAGAAGATGCCCCTTTTGATAAGGTTTGTTATATTGGTTGTGGGGTAACAACGGGTCTGGGTGCTGTGATTAATACCGCTAAAGTTGAACCCGGTGCAAATGTGGTGGTTTTTGGCTTAGGGGGGATAGGATTAAATGTGATTCAAGGGGCAAAAATGGTAGGAGCTAATAAAATTATTGGTGTCGATCTTAACCCTGCTAAAAAAGAAATTGCTGAAAAATTTGGGATGACCCATTTTGTTAACCCAACAGAAATTGAAGGGGATTTAGTCTCTTATTTAGTTGAATTAACCCAAGGCGGCGCGGATTATAGTTTTGAATGTATTGGTAACGTTAAGGTGATGCGTCAAGCCTTAGAATGTTGCCATAAAGGTTGGGGCGTGAGTGTGATTATTGGGGTCGCAGGTGCGGGTCAAGAAATTAGTACCCGTCCGTTTCAATTAGTGACGGGAAGAGTTTGGAAAGGAACAGCTTTTGGCGGCGCAAAAGGTCGGACGGATGTGCCTAAAATTGTGGATTGGTATATGGAGGGGAAAATTAATATTGATGATTTAATTACCCATATTATGCCTGTTGAGCGAATTAATGAAGCGTTTGACTTAATGCACCAAGGAGAATCAATTCGGACTGTAGTAACGTTTTAAACGGGATTTCGATGGGGAGCAAACAGAATAATCATAGTACCCACCAGACAAATTGTTGCTCCCAGTAAATCCCATTGATCGGGTTTGACTCCTTCAACTTGAAGCCAAAAATATAAGAGAATATTAACACTTTTATCGGTTATGAGCAGGAAAGAGAATTGGATTTTGAGGATGAGTTTTGAGAAGGACAGGTTAAATGATTAGAACCAAACCAGGGATAAAAATTAGCATCCCACTCCGCAGCCGGGACAAACTCAACAAACAAATCCATTAAAATTTGATTCACCCTTTCTGCCAAAAATTGATTGGCTAACCAATTATAGGTTTTTTCAAAATCTCGATCCCACTCTAAATAAACAGCACCGACCACCGCTTCAAATAGTTCCGCTAATATTTTTTCTTGTTCAAAGTCGGGTTTTAACGGATAATTTTTCCCCAAATCACTTCCCTGATCAAGATTGATTTTTATCGTTAATTGTGCTAAAATAGCAGGACTAACCAAATCACTTTTGAGGAGAATCCGGGTTGCTGATCCTAAATGGGAACAGTGCAGATATAAATAATCATCCACCATCTGACTAAATAAGTTAGAACCTAAACGATTAATTCCCAAATATTCTAAGGTTCTCGACTTTTGTTGTTCCCGGGTTAACTCTACGCTTTCTGCAATAGCATCAGGATGAGTTAAGGCAATTTCTAACAATTCTTGATGATGAAAAGCCTTGATTCCAAGTTGGTGTTTGACAAAATTTGAATTAATCATGATTCGAGAAAAATTTAAAGGTTAATTAAAAGTGATCTACAGGATATTAAAGAGAAGTTACGGAAAACCAGAGTTTGCTTTTCCGATTGATAAAATAAGTTTGGAATTATGCAGAGGGTTATGGTCAACCGCCAACCTCTACCTATTGGGAGTTTACAAATGATTGCTGTCCTGAACCCCATCAGTGAAAGTTTATGCTTTGGCGGTAAAGTAGGCTTCTATCGCCATTTTTCCGCAACTTGTGATAGCGAGATGGGATTTTCCGTCTATCAACCGCCCCAAGCTCAATCTCACCCTGTTCCCGTACTTTACTACCTTTCAGGGTTAACCTGTACGGAAGAAAACTTTACGATTAAAGCCGGTATCCAACGATTAGCTGCAAAATACGGCTTAATGGTGGTTGTACCCGATACCAGCCCCCGCAATACGGGAACCCCAGGGGAAGATGAGGACTGGGACTTAGGAACTGGGGCGGGATTTTATCTCGATGCGACGGTAGAACCCTGGAGTCGTCATTATCAAATGTACAGTTATGTCGTCGAGGAGTTACCCCAACTCATCGCCGAACAGTTTCCAGCTATTCCGAATAAACAGGGGATTTTTGGTCATTCTATGGGGGGACATGGGGCTTTAGTTTGTGCGTTACGCAACCCTGAACAATATTTATCCGTTTCTGCTTTTGCTCCCATTCTGGCGCCGATGCGTTGTCCTTGGGGTCAAAAAGCGTTTAAAGCTTATTTAGGAGCAAATCAAGAAGAGTGGCGTAATTATGACGCCAGTGAATTAGTCCAGCGAGGACAATTTAATCAGCCAATTTTAATTGATATTGGTACGGCTGATCCGTTTTTAACTGAACAATTATTACCGGAAGTCTTTGAAAGAGCTTGTGCAGCCGTTGGGCAGGTTTTAACCTTACGAATGCAGCCCGGATATGATCATAGTTATTATTTTATTGCAACGTTTATCGAGGATCATATTCGTCACCATGCGAGTTCATTAACTTAAATTTCTAAATTAAACCCGAAATAATATTAATACTCATCGCTAAACCAGGAGGGAAGCAGAAACGATGAGATTAAAGAAAATAGAGCCGATAAAAGCAGCCGCGAGCGAATTCTCCATTGGTGGGGAAGTTTCCCTCTCATCAGAGTGGGTGTGGATTTTTCAGGTAAGGTCATCAGCGATAGAATTTATTTAAACCTACCTATTTTCTCTTAAATTTAATTTTTATTCTGTCATAGCAAGTAACAGAACACAGAGGAAAAGATTTTACTGTTTAGGTTGGTTACATCAGCATGAGTTAATCACCGTGTTGGTGGGACTGCTGGCTACTGACTGTACCGTTTAAATCCTTCCTGACTCATCCGTTTGATTCCTCATTGTAACTTTTTAGACTAATAATTGCTGTTTAGCAAAGCTTTTGCTTTATGATCAAACTAAGAGTTAAACCTTGATCAAAATTTTAATAAAAGTTAACAATTCTCCATTTATTTATAAAATTCATTCAATGACTGTTTTATGGCTTAAACTACCTTTACGATGGGTACTAATAGTTCCCTTTATTGTACAACTTTTTACAACCGTTGGGCTGGTTGGGTGGATGTCCTTTCGTTCCAGCCAAGCTTCTGTAGAAGATGTTGTGAATCAAATGCACCGGGAAACTTCAGATCGAATTGAACAAAAATTGAATGAATTTTTAGAAGTTCCCCATCTAATTAATCAACTTAATTTAGATGCGATTAATAACGGTTATATTGATATTAATAATCCCCAACAGTTGTACCATCACTTTTGGCTACAAGTACAACGGTTTAAAACAATCAATTTTGTATTTTTTGCGAGTGAAAAAAATGAATTTATCGGAAGTGGGAGATTTCATCAATCTCCTTTACTGATGATGAAAGCAGGTAAATCTACCCAAGGGGGGATTCAATTTTTTGAATTAGATGGTCAAGGAAAACCTAAAAAATTAGTTCGAGAAACGCCTAATTTTCCCATTCGTCAACGACCTTGGTACAAAGCAGCCATCACCAGTAACCATTCGATTTGGAGCTCGATTTTTACTTATCATGCTTATCCCGAAATCGCCTTATCTGCCAGTGTAATTGTGAAGGATAAACAAGGCAAAATTTTAGGCGTATTAGCAAGTAACGTATTTTTAAATCAATTGAGTGACTTTCTGAAAGATTTAAAAGTTAATAAATCTGGGCAGACTTTTATGATTGACCGTCAAGGATTAATTGTGGCAAGTTCCACCTTACCTCGACCTTTTTTAATTGATCAAAATGGCAAAACTCAACGAATTCAAGCTCTGAATAGCGCCGATCCTCTTTTACAAGCTTCCTGTGAATATTTGCTAAAAACATTTGACAATTTTAAAAGGATTAATGCGGGATATCACTCTAGTTTTATTTATCAAAAAGAACGACAATTTATCCAAGTTATTCCTTACTCAGATCAACGCGGACTAGATTGGTTAATTATTTTGGTCGTTCCCGAATCTAACTTTATGGAACGAATTCAAAAAAATAACTATCAAACTATTTTTCTATGCTTTTTCGCCTTATTTATGGCTCTAATTTTCGGTTTTTTAACAACACGATGGATTATGAAACCGATTTTAGAATTAAATCAAGCCGCTCAAAAAATAGCCCAAGGGGAATTAGAACAAATTCAACAAGAAATTCACTCTCCAGGAATTTATGAGTTAGAAGTGTTATCCCAATCTTTTAATCAAATGGTATCTCAACTCAAAGATTCCTTTGAAACCCTGGAAGTTAAGGTCGAAGAACGAACAACGGAACTCAAACAAGCTAAAGAATCGGCGGAATTAGCCAACCGTGCTAAAAGTATATTTTTAGCCAATATGAGTCATGAATTAAGAACACCCTTACACGCCATTTTAGGCTTTACCCAATTAATGCTGCGTCAGTCCGAGGCTGAGTCTAAACAATTAGAAAATTTAGAAATTATTAATCGTTCTGGCGAACATTTACTCAAGTTAATTAATGAAATTTTAGACTTAACCAAAATTGAATCAGGAAGAACAGTTTTAAACTTAAGTTCTTTTGATCTCTACGCTTGCTTAACGTCCTTAAAGCAACTGTTTGAATTAAAAGCCAAATCTAAAGGAATAGATCTGATTTTTGAATGGGATACAACCTTGCCTCAATATATTCAATCGGATGAAGGAAAACTTCGTCAAGTTTTAATTAATTTATTAGGAAACGCGATTAAATTTACATCCGAAGGACAAGTTATATTAAGAGTAAAAATTCAACCTCCTTTAGAACCAAACATTTTAGTGTTTGACTCTTCTTTTTGGGAGCAAAATGAATCCGAACAAACTTATTTATATTTTGAAATTGAAGATACTGGCCCTGGGATAGCACCGGAGGAACTCACTCAATTATTTGAAGCCTTTATCCAAACCGAAACGGGAAAAAAATCCCAACAAGGAACCGGATTAGGATTAACGATTAGTCAAAAATTTATTCGCTTGATGGGGGGAGAAATTCAAGTAGAAAGTAAGCTCAATCAAGGAACCTTATTTCGGTTTTATATTCATATTTATCCCGTTCATTTTTTGAATTTAAAACCCTTAATTTCTACTAAACAGGTGATCGGAATCGAACCCAATCAACCCAATTATCGAATTTTAATTGTGGATGATCATCTAACAAATCGACAACTGTTACTTCACTTATTATCGCCTTTAGGGTTTGATCTGCGTGAAGCTCAAAATGGTCAAGAAGCTCTAGGAATTTGGAATCATTGGCAACCCCATTTAATCTTCATGGATATGCGAATGCCTGTGATGGATGGTTATGAAGCCACCAAACAAATTAAATCCCATTTAAAAGGTGAAGCAACAGTAATTATTGCCTTAACAGGAAGCGTTTTTGAAGAAGAACGGACTGTTGTTTTATCCGCAGGGTGCGATGATTTCGTCAGAAAACCTTGTCGAGAAGAACAACTTTTAGAAACCATTGGTCACCATTTAGGGGTACGGTACTTATATGCTCCTGAAATTGACTGTTCCGAGTCAGGTCTCAAAATCGACCCTCCTATTTTAACTCCCGATGCTTTGAAAATTATGTCTTCCGACTGGTTAATAGCCCTGCGCTACGGTGCAGCCGCCGCCGATGGAGAGCAGATTTTACAACTCCTGCAACAAATTCCCCCATCCCATCGCCATATTGCTCAGTCTCTCATGGTGCTGGTGAATAATTTTTCGTTTGATCAGATAATAGATTTAGCGCAAACAGCAACCCAGCAATGAATTATTCTTTCCATCGATCTTTTAAAGCAGATATTTTAATCGTAGATGACACCCTAGAAAATCTACGGCTTTTATCTACGACTTTAATGCAGCTAGGATATAAAGTTCGCGGGGTGATGACCGGACAAATGGCAATTATGGCAGTGCAAACCCTACCGCCGGATTTAATTCTCCTGGATATTAAAATGTCGGATATGGATGGGTATACGATTTGTCAACATCTCAAAAGCAATGAGCTATCTCGTGATATTCCGGTGATTTTTTTAAGTGCTCTCAATGAAGTCATTGATAAAGTTAGAGCCTTTGAAGTCGGGGGAGCCGATTATATTACTAAACCTTTTCAATTTGAAGAAGTGATTGCTCGGATTGAAAATCAAATGGCGTTACAAATGGCGAAGGCAGAAATTCGGCAATTGAATGAAGAATTAGAACAACGAGTTCAAGAACGGACTCAAGAATTAGAATCGGCAAATTTGCAATTAAAAACCTTAAACCAACGGTTAGAACAAGAGATAACAGAACATCAAAAAACTCAAAAACGATTACTGCACATGGCTTCCCATGATGCGCTCACCAGTTTACCCAACCGGGTGTTATTTATGAATCGATTGATTCAAGCTTTACAACGAACCCAACAAGAACCCAATTATCAATTTGCGGTGTTATTTTTAGATTGCGATCGCTTTAAAGTGGTCAATGATTCTTTAGGACATTTTGCCGGAGATCGGTTATTAATTGCGATCGCACGTCGTCTTAAAACCCATTTAACCCCTACAGATATGTTGGCTCGATTTGGGGGAGATGAATTCACAATTTTATTAGAAAATATTCAGGGTTCCGAGGATGCCAGCCGTTTAGCTCAAAAAATTCAAACCTCCATGAGTTGGCCGTTTCAATTTGATGATCAAGAATTATTTATTAATGCCAGTATTGGCATTGTTGTCGGGGATCAAACCTATGAACAGCCCGAACATTTGTTAAGAGATGCAGATATTGCCATGTATCAAGCTAAAGCTTTGGGAAAAGCTCGGTATCAAATTTTTGATACTCAAATGCACTATCACGCCCAACAACGCTTAGAATTAGAAACCGATTTAAGACGGGCTTTACATCGTGAAGAATTTCTCTTATATTATCAACCCATTATTTCCTTAACAACGGGCAGAATTAATGGATTTGAAGCTTTAATCCGGTGGTATCATCCCCAAAAAGGGTTAGTTTCTCCGGGGGAATTTATTCCAGCAGCCGAAGAAACCGGATTAATTATTCCCATTGGGTTATGGGTGTTAAAAGAAGCTTGTCAACAGTTAAAAACGTGGCAAGATCAAGGTTTATTTAAAGATAAAATTAAAATGAGTGTTAATCTCTCTGTTAAACAATTTTCTCAAGTTAATTTAATTCAAAATATTGATAAAATTCTTTTAAGGACTCAGTTAAATAGCAGTTATTTAAAATTAGAAATCACCGAAAGTGCGATTATGGATCATCCTGAATCAGCAACGGAACTTTTACAACAACTCCGAGACCGAGATATTCAGTTAAGTATTGATGATTTTGGAACCGGATATTCATCCCTGAGTTATTTACATCGGTTTCCCCTGCATAATTTAAAAATTGATCGCTCCTTTATTAAGCGAATTACTGAAACTCGCCAAAATTTAGAAATTATTCATGCGATTATTACCCTGGCTCATCATTTGAATATGACAATTACCGCCGAAGGGGTAGAAACTGAAGAACAGTTATCCTTACTGAAAAATCTAGGATGTGAAGAAGGACAAGGTTATTATTTTTCTCCGCCAGTAGATGCTAATGCTGCTCAAGCCTTACTCCAGGATAATCCCCATTGGTAATAGAGATAAATGAATTCGTTAAAATTCATTGATTTTTTGGCAATTTTTTTAAACTTAATGTTAGTCTAGGCTATAGGTAACTGTGTAATTCATACTGCGGGAAACTACCTTGACGAGAGTGTCTATACCGTATTTATGGGAAAATCAAACCGGGGGAGATTTAGGTTTAGAGTCTACCCTAGAAGATTTACCGTTGTATGATTTTCAAGTGGTTTTGGGGTGTTCTGTTCGAGATCTAGTTCAACACTTTGAACGACATCCCTTACTTCCGGGTGTGATTATTGTAGATCCAAAAGAAAATGACACTTCAGAATTTTTGGGGATGATTTCTCGGCGAGGTCTTTTGGAATTTTTTTTACGTCCCAAGGGGTTAGAATTGTTTCTGGATCAATCCCTGGATGTGGTTTATAGCTATATCCGAACTCCGGTATTAGTGTTACCTGCACAGACTTCTATTTTAACCGCAACTCAACAATCTTTGAAACGCTCCGCACCGGGATATGCAGACCCAATTGTTGTACAGGGAAATTGGCTTGCTTCTGCGGATTATCCTTGGATGGTGCCCTATCGTCTTTTAAATAGTCATGAACTGAATTTAGCTTATTGGCAAATTCGAGGAATTGAAACCCAAGTTCGTTATGAACGTACCCAAGTTCAATTATTACAAAGTGAAAAAATGGCAAGTTTAGGGCGATTAGTGGATGGGGTCGCCCATGAAATTTTAGATCCCGTTGGATTTATTTGGGGAAATTTAACCCATTTAATTACCTATAGTGATAGTTTAATTGAGCTTTTGGATGCTTATGCAACACATTATCCTCAACCTGTTGTTGCTATTGAAGCGTTGAAAGAAGAGATTGAATTTGATTTTTTACGCCAAGATTTTCCCCGACTTTTATCTAGTATTAAAAGTGGAACCGAACGACTCAGTAAATTAGCCACCAGTTTACAAAACTTTTGCCATATTGATGAAATACATCCCAAACCTGCGGATATACATAGCCATTTAGATAGTATTTTACTCTTGATGAAAAGTCGGATTAATCGGGATATTAAAATTATTAAAAACTATGGTCATTTGCCTCCAATTACCTGTTATATTGGACAATTAAACCAAGTATTTATTAATGTTTTGATTCATGGATTTGATTCTCTTCTCAATCAAGCCATTAAACAAGATTGGGTGGATGAATATGGAAATACTCAAGGAATTGAGCCTTCTGAGCTTCCCCAAATTATAATTACCACTGGAATGATTAATTTAGATTCATCCTCGACGGATCAGGTTAATGCCCCTGAACGTTGGGTTTCAATTTGCATTGCTGATAATAGCCCCGGACTTTCTGCTGAAGAACAACAAAAGATATTAGACTCCTTTTCTAATCCCAAACGCCCTCAAAAAGAAACCAGTTTATCCTTGAGTTATCATATTGTCACCGCTAAACATGGCGGACAGTTAAAATTGCGATCGCAACCGGGAATCGGGACAGAATTCGAGATTTTATTACCCTTTATTTAGTCATTAGCCTGGGGGTGAAGAAGGGATTGTTCGGGTCTGTGGTATAAAAGTAAAGGAAACGCATTGCATTAAGGCTCTTACTGTGCCCAATCGAACTCTGATTCTGTCCGTTGCCGTCACCCTTAGTTTGTGGAATGTCGCTCAACCCGTGATGGGACAAGCGTTAGTTCCCTATACCCCCCCCATAGACTCAGAACAACTTGAACAAACCGGATTAGGATTGCTGGAAGAAGCGGCTCAGTTAACACGATTTCAACAATATCAATTAGCTGTACCCAGGGCTGAACTCGCCACGCAATTGATCCCGGAAAATTATCAAGCTTGGGCGTTATTAGGCAGTTTATATCTGCAATTGGAAGAACTCGATAAAGGAATTGAGTTACTGCAAAAAGCCAGTAACTTAGCCCCCAAGGAAGCCGGGGTTCAGTTTATTTTAGGAGAAGCTTACTTTAAAAAAGGAGACTATCAAAAATCAATTCAATCCCTAGAAACGGCTTTGAAACTTGACCCCAATGTTCCAGGGGCGTTATTTGATTTAGGAAATGCTTATTATAAATTGGGGCGATTTGAGCAGGCAATTTTGCAATATGAGAAAGCCTTTGCTCAAGAAAAAAATCTTTGGCCAGCGATTAATAATGTCGGCTTAGTCAAGTATGAACAGGGAGAAATCGACATCGCCATTGCTAAATGGCGACAAGCTATTAGCGTTGATCCCAAAGCCGCAGAACCCATGTTAGCTTTAGCCGTTGCTCTGTATAAACAAGGTAAAACCGAAGAAGCTTTATCTCTGGGAGAAGCCGCTTTACGTCTCGATAGCCGTTATGCTAATTTTGACTATCTCAAAGAAAATCTTTGGGGCGATCGCTTATTAAACGACACCCAAAAATTCTTAGCCACACCTCAAATGCAAAAAACCTTAACTCAAGTTAAAGACACTCAACCTCAGTCTCCCTAGTTTTCCCTAGAATGCAAGGAAGGGGTAGGCAGTGGAAAAAAAGGTGAGTCTAGTTTATCCTATCCTCATTTATTTCCCAGTTCCCCTGTTGCAGCCTCCTCCTCTGGTGGTAGTAAAGATTTGATTTTATCGACAAACTTTTGATGATCAATAACAGGTTTAGAGATATAGTCATCTGCCCCACTTTGAGCTAGAAAATCTTCACGATCTCCGGCCATGGCGTGGGCTGTTACTAAGATAATGGGAAGTGCCGCTGTTTCGGGGTCAGCTTTCAACAATTGTGTAATTTTAATTCCATCAACTGCTTTACCTTGATAGACACTGCGTGCTAGGGAAACATCCATTAAAATTAAGTCTGCTTCCCGAGTTCGAGCGATTTGCATCACTTCTTCCACATTTTCCGTATGTTTAACGGCTAATCCTCCCCGTTTTGTCAAGATTTTTGAAAAAACACGAGCATTAACTTGATCGTCTTCTACAATTAGAACGGTCTTCATCTTTCTTCCTCCTTAGAGAATTCCAAATTACCTGCGCTCAGATTAGGGGTAAGAGAAAAAGGGGGGCAAAGTTTATACTGGATTGTTGTTCCCATCTTTTTTATCAATAGGGTTGCATTATTTGTGGCTAACTTGATCTCCGAAATCATTCACCTTGTTGATATTCAACACCCGTGATTTCAGGATTTTCAAGTTTTTGCAAGTCTAATCGAACCAACTCTTGAGCCATACTTTTAATCAAAGTTAATCGAATTAATTTATTTACCCAAGTGATTATTGTTTGAACTCATTTAAGATCAGCGTAAAAGGGTACCTCCTCAATATTGCTGCTTGGCCAGAGCTTAATCATTTCCCCGCGATCAAGGAAGGGCTGGGACTTCAGGATCGTTTACTTAAGTTTTCCACCCGATAAACTCTCCCGTACCGAGGTGCTATCATACCATGCCCTTTCAACGGGTTGACAAGAGTAGCGAGATAGAAAAAGCCAAAGGCTTGAAGGATCATCGCTTTTGTTCAACTGTTTTCCAGGGGAAGTTGACAGCAGATTCGGTATGAGTCTGATCTTAGGGTAAAAGACTTTTCCCTTAAAAAACACCGAGAAAATGCTGAATTTTGTTGAGAAACCAGCCTGAACTTTAAGCAAAATGGCTCTAAAATCCCCAATTATCCGTAAAATTACTGAGATTGTAGATCCTTAGCATCCGTCTCTCCTTCTGTACAAGGCTTTAACGGTTTATCGGCAAAAACATCGGCAAAAATCTGTATGTGTAAAACTTGAAAGCTATAGCTTATAATCAATACATAGGGTTTTAGAAAACGGCAAAATGTCTAGTTTCACCGAATTTAGCGAATCGGTTAGTTTGATGGAACCCATGCTCCCATCGGTAGGGAATCAGTTGTTGGACGATTTAGCAACTGAGTTGATTGCTGTCAGCAGGGCACTTAACGCACAGGTAACTCCCAATGTTGCCTTAAGTCTGGGAGAGCTTGTCCGTTCCATGAATTGCTATTACAGCAATTTGATTGAGGGGCACAACACACATCCTAGAGATATAGACCGAGCTTTAGCAAATGACTTTTCCAATGAGCCGAAAAAACGCTCTCTACAACTGGAAGCTAAAGCTCATATCGAAGTTCAACGGATGATTGATAACCGGGAAGAAAAAGATTTTGCAGTAGTCACAACTGATTACTTAATCTGGATTCATCGTGAGTTTTGTCAACGACTTTCTTCTGAGTTGCTCTACGTTGAAGACCCCCAAGGCAACAAACGGGTTGAAGTCAAACCCGGAGAATTACGGACTGGGGATGTCAGTGTTGGTTATCACGTTCCCATTAGTGCTCCAGCAATTCCACGTTTTTTACGGCGTTTTGAAGAAGCCTATAATCCCATACGTTTATCTTTAATTCAGCAAGTCATTGCTGTGGCTGCTTCTCATCATCGGCTGCTGTGGATTCATCCTTTCTTTGATGGTAATGGTCGAGTGACACGGCTGTTTTCTCATGCTTTCTTAAGGCAAATTGGGGTAGGCAGTAGTTTGTGGTCTGTCTCTCGTGGTTTAGCCAGAAATGCTAATTTATATCGAGATTTATTGATGGCAGCCGACAAGCAACGGTGGAACGATTTAGACGGTCGTGGAAATTTAACGGCGGCTGGTTTGCAGAAGTTTTGTCAGTTCTTTTTAGAAACTTGTATCGACCAAGTGACATTCATGCAGTCACTACTAGAACCCTCCCAACTCTTAAATCGTATTGAACTCTATGTTGAGGAGGAAATTCGAGCCGGACGGTTACTTAAAGGTTCTTTTCCTTTACTGAAGGAAGCCCTGTATTCTGGTTCTTTTGAGCGGGGTCAAGCTGCTACAATCACAGGTTACAAAGAGCGACAAGCTAGAACAGTGCTCAAGAAATTAGTTGAGGTGGGTCTTTTAGTTTCAGATACTCCCAAGGGTGCTGTCCGCTTAGGATTTCCTACTGATGTTGTCGAGCGCTACTTTCCCAAACTCTATGTTCCAACTGTTTAAGGTCGCAACATCCGAAAAGCGCTAAGGACAAATCTACTCCTGCTATAACCATCCATTAGAACGGCAGAACTTATCACTGCTATACAAAACTTGATTGACTCCTCAAATTGATCGCAATTCGTTATCCTCAAAACAGCAAGGAGATTGGTAGACCCTTGTTAGATCATGATGATGGAAACACCCTGTCACGACATAATCCATAATCTAAGATCAGAACCCTATCGCTGTAGACTCACCTAAACTCATGGCTAAACAGTTAAACCTCTTTTCTGGGAAAGTAATCGCGACATCGCTTCATACGGAGATGCAACAGTCGTACCTCGAATACGCCATGAGTGTGATCGTTGGACGGGCGTTGCCAGATGTCCGGGATGGGTTGAAACCGGTTCATCGTCGGATTATGTACGCGATGCACGAGTTAGGGTTAACGCCAGACCGACCTTACCGTAAATGCGCGCGGGTGGTGGGGGATGTGTTGGGGAAATATCATCCCCACGGCGATCAATCAGTTTATGATGCTTTGGTGCGACTGGTTCAGGAGTTTTCTAGTCGTTATCCGTTGTTAGCGGGTCATGGCAATTTCGGGTCTGTGGATAATGACCCCCCCGCCGCCATGCGTTACACCGAAACCCGTCTGGCTGCTATTGGTCATGAAGGGTTATTGTCCCAAGTCGGGGAAGCAACGGTTAATTTTATTAGTAATTTTGATAATTCTCAACAGGAACCGACGGTTTTACCTGCCCAACTTCCGTTTTTATTGTTAAATGGATCGTCGGGAATTGCAGTGGGGATGGCGACGAATATTCCGCCTCATAATTTGGGGGAAGTTGTTGATGGATTAATTGCTTTAATTGATCATCCTGAATTATCGGATCAACAATTAATGGAATTGATTCCGGCTCCTGATTTTCCCACTGGGGGGGAAATTATCACCACAGAGGGCATTGCTGAAGCTTATAGCCAAGGAAAAGGCAGTATTGTGGTGAGGGGTGTTGCCAAAGTTGAAGAGGTTCCGACCGCCCAAAAACGCCGGACTAAGACCGCCATTGTGGTGACAGAATTGCCGTTTCAAGTGAATAAAGCCAGTTGGATTGAGAAAATTGCTGGCTTGGTTAATGCGGGAAAATTAGACGGGATTTCGGATATTCGAGATGAAAGCGATCGCGAAGGAATTCGGGTTGTAATTGAATTAAAACGAGAAGCGACCCCCGAAGTGGTTTTACATCATCTTTATCAACAAACGGAATTAATGACGAAATTCGGGGCGATTTTTTTGGCAATTGTGAATGGACAACCGAGACAATTAAGTTTAAAACAAATTCTGCAAGAATTCCTGACGTTTCGGGAACAAACCTTAACTCGTCAATATCGTCATGAATTAGAAGTTGCCGAACGCAGATGTCATTTAGTGGAAGGGTTATTAATTGCCTTAGAAAATTTAGATAATGTGATTGAAATTCTGAGGAATGCGCCCGATGGTTCTACAGCAAAATTAACCTTAGAAAATCAATTAGGATTTAGTGATGATCAATCTGATGCGATTTTATCCATGCCCATGCGTCGATTAACGGGGTTGGAAAGGCAAAAACTACAAGATGAATTTACCCAATTAACCGCTCAAATTCAACAGTTACAACGGTTATTAAATGAACGTCCTGAATTGTTGAAATCCTTGAAAAAAGAATTGCGATCGCTCAAGCGAAAATATGGTGATCAACGACGAACTCGGATTATTTCTCCCAAGGGTCAGGTGACTCTTGAATCTGAGGATAAAACCTCTAAAAAATCCCCAGAAAAAGTTTTAGAACTTTCAGCATCTCCCGATTTATTACAACCCTTACCTCCCCTTGATGAAGAAACTGTTGTAGAAGTCACTCATCGGGGTTATATTCGGCGAGTGTCCCCGAAAACCAACGATTCTAAACGCAATCACAGTGAAAGTGCGACGGCTATTAATATTGAAGAAACGGATGATTTTACTACCCAAATCTATAATACTCGCACCCGTCAAAATCTAGTGATGATTATGCGAACCGGAAAAGCCTATCCCTTGAGTGTGGCGGATATTCCGATGGGTTCTAATCGTTCTAAAGGCAAACCGATTATTACGTTATTATCTCCTTCCGCTTCTAAGGATACATCTGTTAATCCCCAAGACTTAATTATCGCTGAATTTTTATTATCGGCGTTTCCCGATAAAACGGATTTAATTACCTTAACTCAACAAGGAAGAATTAAACGTTTACCCTTAACGGAATTAACCGAATTAACTAATCGAGGCAGCACTATTGTTAAACTAAAAGAAGATGATGAACTCTGTTTTGCTACTCTTTCCAAACCTGATGAAAAAGTGGTATTAGCAACATCTGGAGGACGACTGTTACGGTTTGATATTAATGATGAACAACTCCCCCCGATGGGGAAAGCCGCCCAAGGTTCTCAAGCCACCCGGTTACGGCAAAAAGAACATTTAATCGGGTGTGTTACTTTATCACCCAAAGGCAGTTTATTATTAGTCACAGAACAAGGTTATATTAAACGTATTTCGATGGAACACATTCGCAGTAGTAACCGAGGCGGAATTGGAATTTCCATGCTCAATTTTAAATCCCCCAATGATACCTTAGTGGGAATTGCACCTGCTAAACCCCATAAACAGGTTCATCTTTTAACCAGTGAAAATCGCATTGTTCATATTCCCACCGATGAAATTCATCTCTCACCCAAAGATAGTACAGGAGATCGCCTTTTTAAACTCAAACCCGACGAAAAAATTATCTCCATCAAACCGTAGGGTGCGTAAGCACAGCGCACGCACCAAAAATTATCTCCATCAAACCGTAGGGTGCGTAAGCACAGCGCACGCACCAAAAATTATCTCCATCAAACCGTAGGGTGCGTAAGCACAGCGCACGCACCAACAGATCATCAGCTAAAAAAGGCAGGTTTAAAACAGTTAAAGGTTTATTCCCTAAATTGAGAAGAACCTGCCCAGACATAAAAGTAGGTTAAATTAAAATGGCAGAAGTTATTTTAGATAATATTTATAAAAGTTTCCCCACTCGTCGTCAAACCGTCTCCGAGGAAACAAAATCATCAGAACTTCAAGAGTCAACCCCAACCCGTCAAGCGGTTTTAAAACGAGTTTATCTGCAAATATTCGATGGCGAATTTATGGTTTTAGTCGGGCCATCCGGTTGTGGAAAAAGTACCTTATTACGATTAATTGCAGGATTAGAAACCATTACCGGAGGTAATATTTATATTGGGAATACCTTAGTCAATGAATTACCCCCGAAAGCCCGTGATATTGCTATGGTCTTTCAAAACTATGCGTTATATCCTCATTTAAAAGTCTATGATAACTTGGCTTTTGGCCTGCGTCGTTCTGATCGAGAAACCGAACCTAAACAACCTTTAATTATTCAAAAAACAACCTCTGTAACTTCTTCCCATCCACAATTATCCGTTACCGTAGGAGACTATCAAATCTTTGCTCCATTGTGGTTAGAAGATATAATCGTTAGAATAACGCGATCGCTTCCTGCTAAATTTCGCTATATTTCAGAACGAGAAAAAGCCGTATCCGAAAGAGTCTTAACCGTTGCCAAATTATTACAAATTGAATCGTTATTAGATCGATATCCCAAACAATTATCTGGGGGACAAAAACAACGGGTTGCATTAGGTCGAGCTATGGCTAGAAATCCTCAAGTATTCTTAATGGATGAACCCTTATCTAATTTAGATGCAAAATTAAGAACGGAAACCCGCGCCCAAATTGTAGAATTACAAAAAAAATTAGGTACAACAACTATTTATGTCACCCATGATCAAGTAGAAGCCATGACAATGGGTTCTCGAATTGCTGTTATGAACCAAGGACGAATTCAACAAGTTGCCCCCCCTTTAGAACTCTATAATCGTCCGGCTAATCGTTTTGTGGCGGAGTTTATTGGCTCTCCCCCCATGAATTTTATTCCCGTTGAATTCACTGCACCCTTATTAATTACCCATCCTCAATTCCGTTTAACCTTACCCGATATTTGGGAACCCGTTTTATCTCGCTATAATAACCAAAAATTACTCTTAGGAATTAGGCCGGAACATTTAATCGTTAGTTGTCCCGCCACTAAAAATTTACCCGTCATTGTTGATCGCTTAGAAGCATTAGGCCATGAAACATTATTATGGGTACATTTATTAGGAGAAAACAACCTAAATTCTTCCTTACAAGTAAGAATCCCAGCCGAAACTCAACTTATACCCGGTGAAAAAATTTGGTTAACCATAACACCTGAAAAAATCCATTTATTCGATCCAAAAACCGACTTAGCTATTGTTCCTGGTTCCTACTAACCTCTTTCTCCCTGTATCTCATTATTCATAGTCTTTTTTCTAGTACAAGCAAGAAAAATAGAAAAAATTGAGTCGGTATGGCCAACGGTCTTGACAATCAGACTGTTGTTGTTATAGAGTTGTATTTAATTTAACTCGTTTTTTTAGAGCCAGATATATTTTAGCATTTTTTGGGGTTCATGTATCAACACCAAACTGTGCAAACATCAAAATGATTATTTGCAGTTCAATCAGGGAGGTTGAATCCTTGCAAATCACTATCGCTGATCCAAACAAATCAGCCCTCCTGTCTTTCAAATTTAATTAAAAATCACCCTTAGCCAAACTGACTCTCGTGTTAGAAGCCTTTGTTTTTGCAACAATATTGTGCGGGTTTTTCGGAATTATCTTAAAACGAAACCTGCTGATGAAGATCATCGCAATGGACATCATGAGTACGGGTGTAATTGCCTACTATGTACTGATTGCATCACGAGGCGGTTTATTAACCCCGATTTTTTCCGATGTCCGAAATGGCACTTATTCTGATCCTGTTCCCCAAGCTGTTATTTTAACCGCTATTGTTATCGGTCTTTCAATTCAAGCGTTAATGTTAGTTGGCGCGATGAAATTGGCACGAGATAATCCTACTTTGGAAACCAACGAGATCGAGAAAAATAACACCCCATGATTACCCCTACCATTGTTTGGATTGCGTTACCTTTTTTGGCTGGATTTACAATTTATCTAGTTCCCAAACTAGATAAATTTTTTACGTTATTTGTAGCTTTAATTTCCATCGCTTATGGCTTATATCATTGTGTTAATTCCTCTCCCCTAGCCCTCCAGTTACTTGATAACTTCGGTGTTTCCTTACTAATCGATTCCCTAAGTGGTTATTTTATCTTAACCAATGGGTTAGTCACCGCCGCCGTTATTCTCTACTGTTGGCACACGAATAAAAGCACGTTTTTCTACACTCAAGCGATTATTTTACATGGCAGTGTTAATGCCACTTTTGTTTGTGCTGATTTGATCAGTTTATATGTGGCATTAGAGGTGATTAGTATTGCCACTTTTCTGCTGATTTCTTATCCGCGATCGGATCGATCAATTTGGGTGGGGTTGCGCTATTTATTTGTTAGTAACGTCGCCATGCTGTTTTATTTGATTGGGGCGGTGTTAGTGTATCAAACCCATCATTCCTTTGCCTTTAAAGGGTTACAGGGAGTTCCACCGGAAGCAGTGGCTTTAATTCTTCTGGGATTATTAGTTAAAGGAGGTATTTTTGTATCGGGGTTGTGGTTGCCCTTAACCCACTCGGAATCAGAAAGCCCTGTATCGGCGTTAATGTCAGGGGTGGTGGTGAAAGCGGGAGTGTTCCCGATGGTGCGGATCGCTCTAACGGTGGGTGAACTTGACCCGATTATCCGTATCTTTGGGGTCGGAACTGCGTTGCTGGGGGTGTTCTATGCCATGTTTGAAAAGGATACGAAGCGGATGCTGGCGTTTCACACCATATCCCAATTAGGGTTTGTACTCGCAGCACCGGAAGTAGGGGGGTTTTACGCCCTCACTCATGGGTTAGTTAAATCTGCTTTATTTCTAATTTCCGGGGTTTTACCGAGTCGGAGTTTTAAAGAATTGCATCACACCCCGATCAATACTCGTTTGTGGGTAGCACTGGCGATCGCAAGTTTCTCAATATCCGGTTTTCCCCTATTGTCCGGTTTTGGGGCGAAGGTATTAACGATGAAAAATCTGTTACCTTGGCAAGTAATCGGCATGAATCTTGCTGCATTGGGAACCGCGATCTCCTTTGCCAAATTTATCTTTTTACCGCGTGGGGGAGAAGATAAAATCCAGCCCGGTTTTTGGCCCGGTTTGATTTTGTTATTGGCGGGGTTGGTAGTAGCAAATATAGCTTATTACGACGCTTATACGATTGCTAATATTATCAAACCTCTGGCAACGATTTTCCTAGGATGGTTCGTTTATTGGTTTGTGATTCAAAAAATATCCCTCAAACTTCCCCGGATGCTTGAACAAATTGATCATTTGATGGGGGTGATGAGTGTGATGTTAATCCTATTATTTTGGATGGTATTGGCATGATTGGATATCTGAATCTAATATTACGATTAACCATTTGGTTTCTGTTAACAGCAAATTTCACTGTCACCAATATTATTATTGGAGTAGCGATCGCTTTTTTAATACCCGGACTCAAAAAAACACCCACCGCATTAAAAGATTGGATGGGGGTTTTGGGGAAAATTGTGGTCGCAATTCCTCAAGCTTATTTGGAGGCGATCGAAATGATTTTTCGTCCCCATAACGAGGAAGAGATTATCAGGGAACGGGTTAAACCGCAACGGACACCCGGACTGATCTTTTTAGATATTTTTCTAATTACCTTTACCCCAAAAACTATTGTGTTGAAATATCACGAAAACGGATGGTATGCCGTTCATCGGGTGCAACGGAGGAAACTGCCATGAACTGGGTTGTGATTGCCATGATTATCGCGTTGTTAATTCCCCTTTATGAAGCCTGTTGGCAAGAAGATGATGTCTGGGAAAAGATGTTAGCCTTTGCCAGTATCGCCACCAAGAGTTCGATGATGATTCTCGTTGTCTCTGTTTTGCGAGATGATTGGATGATTGGAATTGCCGGAGTGATCATTCTCACCGTTGGCAATGCCGGATTTATGTTACTTGCTCAACTTCTAAAAAGGATAAAATACCGATGATTGATATCTTAAGTTATGGGTTAATGGCTGTCGGTCTGGTGTTCTGGTTTTGGGGAACCTTACCGTTATTGGGTTTGCGATCAGTGTTATTTAAACTCCATACGCTGACTGTCGCCGATACCCTGGGCTCAATGCTGATTATCCTGGGGTTGTTGGTGAAAATTCCCAGAGAATGGCCGTTGCTGATTTTGGCCCTGATTTCTCTGATGCTATGGAATACGATGCTGGGTTATGTGTTGGCTTATTGTTCCAGTAATGAGGAGGAATCATGAACGATAACTATGTTGTTGTGATCGCGTCTTTGTTACCCTTAGCCGCGACGATGTTAGTGTTTGAGGAGAACCCTTATCATGCTTTGGTGGTGCGGGGGATTTTGGGGGCGATCGCAGCCTTACTTTACACCGTTTTAGGAGCGCCGGACGTCGCTTTAACCGAAGCATTAGTGGGGACAATGTTGGCTATTACCCTGTATGCGGTGGCGGTGCGTTCCTCCTTGGTTGTGCGTTTGGGGGTGTTGGAAGATTTGGAAAAAGAAGCCAAAGAAGGGAAATTTAGCCAACTATTAGAACAGTTTAGAAAAGTGTTTAACAAATATCATCTGCGTTTGGAGTTAGTAACCTATCCCGATGAAAAAGCGTTAAAACAAGCGTTGATGGATAAAGAAGTTCATGCGGTTTGTATGAATGATGATCAACCGCAATCTTATCACACCTTAACCCGAATTCAACGGCTTTATCAGGTGATGCAAACTCAATTGTCCTTGTTAGAGACTCGTTTAACTTATTTTAATTTATCAAAATCAGGGGAGGAACAGTAATGAAATGGGTTTATATTTTAGCGGTGATTGCCATTTATATTAAGTTTTTAGTGATGCCGAATCCCGTTGGAGATTTACCAAGTTTGACAATTGTAGAATCGATTATTAAAGATAGTGGAATTCCTAATGCGGTAACGGCTATTATTTTAAGAAATCGGCTTTACGATACAATTTTTGAAGTCATCGTTTTTACAATCTCAATTATGGGGGTTTATTTTCTTTTAAAAACTGATCAACCTGCCCCTAAAATCTATCAGTTTACCGATGAAGCTTCAATTGTTTTAGCGCGTTTAGGAGCAACAATTAGCGCGTTAGTTGGGGTTGAATTAGCAATTCGGGGTCATCTCAGTCCAGGGGGCGGTTTTGCAGCAGGAGTGGCGGGGGGAACTGCGATCGGTTTAGTAGCAATTACCTCTTCTCCTGAGTGGATGCAAAAGATTTATAAACGGTATTTAGCCGCAGATTGGGAGAAGATTTCGGTGTTAACTTTTATTGTATTATCGGTGGTTACTTTAGCAGGATTCGAGTTACCACACGGAGAGTTAGGAGGGCTTTTTAGTGGGGGTGCTATTCCATTATTAAATATTTTAGTAGCAATTAAAGTCGCGTTAGGATCATGGGCGGCGATTTTATTGTTTATTCGGTATCGAGGTTTATTGTAATTAATGAAAAACCAACATTTTGAAGTTTCATAAATGGCGATCGTAGGGGCGAGGTTTTCTCGCCCTTACATTGATGAGTAAAAAAAGTGGACTGGCTAGAGGCGGTTTTAGAGGTGAGCGAGGGAGGACGATCGCACTACTTTACCAACGCCCAAAAAATTTTTTGAAAATTTGCGTAATTTTGTTCGCAGGTTGCAATAGGTCAGTAGAACTGATCATGAGGGATTCTGACCATGCGTTACAAAAATATTGGCCCTGGTGAGGACGGTTACGATAACGACGACCACGACTATGATTACGACCGCGACGTTCAGGATAGTTACGATGATTACCGAGAACAAAATGCCTTAGATCGAGAATTAGAACGAGATTCAGAACGGGAGATGTGGGAGGGAAACGAATCAGATTCGGACTGATAGGAGCATCACCCCTCGGTTTTAGAGAGCAGATTTCAGCAACATAGCTCGACTAACCAGGGGGTAGAAGGAACCGGAACATTAAAAAAGATGAAAGTCCCGTAATTTCACGGATTTACAAAACATTATGTGAGGTATAAACTTCTATTATATCGATCAAAAAATGGTGGATGCGATCGCCCTAATTCAGCCTAATTTTTGAGTATCTATTTTTTGGATCACCCCAATTTCATCAGAGTATCGCTGTCAAAGCTGTTTTGATTGTCTCAATTAGAACTGACAGAAATTTTAAGCAGAAGATTACAGGTCAAATCATGTCCGATTAAATCAAGCATGATTTTGTAGGGGCGGGTTCTGCAAGCTACCTGAAACTTCTCAACAATCTCACTAAACCCGCCCTATTCTATTCCTATTACTTGATTGCTCCTTGATAAAAATTAGGACAAATTACTTATGGCACGTCTTAAATATTCCTTAGAACCCGGTGGAGAAAAAAGGTTGGTAATTACTCATTCTTGGTTTTTCAAAAATATAAAAATTCGGGTTGATGGTGAAGAAATTGGGAAAATTGCCAAGTTAAAACTTGATCAAAAAGAATATTTTTTCATCTTGAATGATGGTTGTAAATTGGAAATAAGATTAGTAAAAGTTCATAATTTCCCCCCTATTGTACAGTTAGAAGTTTTGCTAAACAATCAACCTGTTCCTGGTTCACCAACTGATCCTCATCAACAAGTTTTAGAGGCTTGCAAAGCAATTGACTTATTAATTAAAATCAATTTATTAATTATTGCTTGGTTATTTTTTATTGTTTATATTGCGATAAGGAGAACGGACGTTGAAGAATTCGTATTAACAATACTTTCAATATTGATCATATTGTTTTTTGGTGTAATAATTACCTTTTTTATTAATTCTAAAATTAAGAAACTGTCTAAAACTGCTTTAAAAATAATGATATTTCTTTGTATTGTTTCTATTTTAGATCGTAACTTATTTAGTTTCTGGGTTTTGTATAAAATATTTCCGGCTCTTGGCGCAATAGATAAACTGAAACAAGCCGGTTTTACAGAATACAAAAAACCTAATTCTGCTCAATCAAACTCTAAAACCCGTAAAACACCAAAAGTTAAACCGAGTCAATATGAATCTACTTCTCGATCCGTCGAGACTTCACCATCAAACGAAAGTTCCATCAAAAATCATAATTTTGGGAAGGAAAATCCAAATTTTAATAAATCTAATAATAATGTATATGTTGAAGATATTGAATTTGATATTTCTGTAGAAAATAATGCCGAAGATTTAATCAGTGAAGCGATTATCAACCGGATGAAAAAACTTAATTTGCCAGGGTATCAACTTTATGAAACCGCTAAACTTCAATCGAATTGTGAACAATATTATCAAGCTGGAGAAGCTTATGATCACAGTTATGATTCCTTTTGGGGAGATGGCATTTTTGCCGGACAATATGATCGGCATTTCTTTGAACAACTGGGAATTTCTGCTAAAAATGGAGGTGCAGAACAAGCCCAAGAAAGTGCTAAAAGAATTATGGCTCACGCCAGAGAGTCCTTAATGATTAGTTGTCAATGTTATGTGCAAGCCTTGAGTTTAAATCCCGATCATTATTGGGCTAACTTAAAATTAGCAACAGCCCTAACCGCCGCCCTGCAAATTAATGCTTCCTTAAGCTATTGGAAACAAGCTTTAAAACTAAATGAAAGCGATACTTCCCGCGCCCTTTTTGCCGACTCAATGGGGTTTGATTATCGCTCCATTGCAGCGAAAGAAGTCATCTACCGTTTAGGTTTAGGAGGTTCATCTCAAAATTTATCCCCCAACTTTATCCAAAAACAACAACTCGCTCGAAAACTATTGCGGAGTAATGCGTATTTGATCCAAAAAATTCCAGAGTTAAGTAGGGGGTAAAACATGAATTAAACATAATCCGAAGAAACCGAGTTTCTACACTCAAAAAAATCATCAATATTAGATTAAATTAGGACAAACATCATGGGTAACATCGTTGGAATTGATCTCGGTACAACCAACTCAGTAGCAGCTTTTAAATTAGCCCATACTGATGTCGTAACGGCAGAGGATAACACCCCGCCAGATCGCAAATTAACCCGTTCAGTCGTCGCCTTAGATCAAGGTAAAATTAAAGTTGGAAATAGCGCCTATAATCAATTGCAAAACGATCCCGAAAACGTGATCATTTCGATTAAACGTCTCATCGGACGAGGGTTTAATGATCCCGTTATTCAAGAACAATTATCTCGCTTTGGTTATAAAATTACTAAATCCACTCAAGGAACAGATAATAGTCTTTCCGTGTGGTTAGGAGGAAAAGAATATCAACCCGAAGATATTTCGGCAGAAATCCTCAAAAAATTAGTTCAAAATGCTCAAACTCACCAAGCTAAAACCGGACAGAAAAGTATCATTAATCAAGCCGTTGTTACTATTCCTGCCTATTTTAATGACAAACAAAGATATGCTACTCAAATCGCCTCTCAAAAAGCTGGATTAAGTTTGCGAGAACTGCTTCCCGAACCGACGGCGGCTGCTATTTCCTATAGTTATAGTGCTAATTCTGATGACGTTAAAACCCTTTTAGTGTATGACTTTGGGGGTGGAACTTTAGATTGTTCAATTGTGACGGCGGTGGGAAATCAATTTATTGAATCCGCTAAAGCCGGGGATTTATGGTTAGGAGGGGATGATTTTGATCACTCGATTATTAAATTTGTTAAAGAAGAAGTCGCCCGTCAAGAAGGTTTAAATAATGTTGATCAATTAATTGCAAAAATGCCCCATTATCAACGGGTTCGTTTATTAGGAGAACTGAAAATTGAAGCAGAAAAAGCCAAAATTCAACTCAGTAGTCAGCCTTCAGCCGAGATTATTACTTCCACACCTCTATTAGATGAATTAGGAATGGCGGTTCCCATTCAAGTTACCATTACTCGTCAAAAATTTGAACAATTAATTACACCTTTAATTGAGCGTTCAGTTAAAATTTGCTATGATGTGATCAAATATTCTGATTATCCTTTAGATCAAATTGATGTAATTTTGTTAGTGGGAGGTTCCTCACAGGTTCCTATAGTCCAACAAAAAATCCGAGAAGCTTTCCCAATCAATCAAGTTTTAGTACATCCTAATCCCATGTATGCAGTCGCAGAAGGGGCGGCAATTGTAGCAGCCGGATTAACCGAAAAAGTCACAACCGTTTCCCGTGATTATTGTATTGAATTAGTCGATGATCCTCGATTTATAATTATTCCACAAGGTGAGATTCTTCCCGTTAAAAAATTCCATAATTTCAAAACAGAAGCTGACGGACAACGTTTAATTCATTTTAAATTTTTTAGTCCTGATCTGGTGAAAAAAGATTTAGATAATACTGACCGAGATGAACGCATTGGCGATATGTGGTTAGCCTTAGATCAACCCTATCCACGCGGAACAGAAGTGTTAGTCACGGTCGAATTAGATGAACAAAATAACTCCTTACAAATGATGGCTGCACTCAAAAATAAACCAGAGGTTAAAGTTAGTTGTTCTTTCTCACGGGGAGGGATCAATGAAGAAATCTCTCGACAGGTTGAACAACGAATTAAAGAACTAAATGCGGCTGCTAATTTAACAGAAACGGGTGTCCAAAATGCCAATGAAATTGCTGGAGAGGTAATCAAATCAGCGAATCAAATTTATCATAATGATAAGATTCAATCAGATCGCTTAGAAGCGGCTCAGAATAAACTCAAAGAATTAGAGAATTTTGCCTCTGAAGAACGAGATATTGCTCAATTCTATCAAACTATGTTTGAGTTTGTCCTAGAGGTTTGTGATTCCTTAATTCATCCCGCCCAAAAACAGCGATTACAGACCTTAGTGCGAGACTTAAATCAAGCCCTAGAGCGTAATGATAAATCAGCCCTGCAAAAACTAGCAGAAGATGCAAAACGGGAGTATGAAAACCTGCCAGATCCAGTTAAGTTAATCTGTCTAACTCGTGAAGGAATTGCACAAGCTTATCGGATTAATCCTAGTCATGCTAGGGTCATGGAAGGTAAGTTTTTGCAACTAATTAGTGCTTTAAAACAGGGGAATGAATATGAAATTAATCGTATTTTTGATGAACTTCGTCCTGATATTATGAAATATTTAGGTCAGGATTTACCCGCCGGAACTATTGCTACAGGATTAACACGCTAATGATTAAATTAACTTGTCCAGTTTGCGATCGCACCGAAATCGAAGACAATATTTGCCCGAATTGCGAAACCGATTTATCCCTAATTCGTCAACTACAAGAACTCCCTATAGTTGACGAAAAATCAATAGCAATTCCCGTAGAAAACTCGTTAAATACTCAACCTAATATTTCGGGAAAATTGGTGATTTTAGCCATTTTAATTCTGGTTTTAGGGTTCGGTTTAGGAGCAATGGGAACCTCCCTATTGTCTCAAAAACCTCCTTCAGTCTCAACGGCAACTACTATCACCGATTTACCCGAATTAAAGCCTGCTGCTATCAAATCAACTCCAAAATTCACTCGATCTCAATCATCCTGTGGGGGTTTTTATTACACCGTTAAACGAGGAGATTCTCTGAATAGAATTGCTGCTCAATTTTACGGTAACAGTCAGTTATTGTCAAAAATTGTTGCAGTTAACCCCACCCTGAAAGGCAGAGAAAGCTCAATTGAGATCGGAGAAGTCTTTTTTGTTCCTAATTTAGAGGAAAATTGTCCATGAAATCAATTTTGAACGGGATTAATTATTTAAGCCTAATCATTTTTGGAGTCGGTGTTGTTGATGTTTTTCTAAAAGCAGCCCAATCTAAAAAAGATATTCAACAAGCCCGAACATTAGCGCAACGGAAGCAACTCCTAAAAGCTGTTCAAATTGGTAAAAAAGTCATCGCTCAATGGCCATCATCGCCTACTTTTTTTGAACAAAGATTTAGATATATGGCGATGGGAGATTTACTAGAAAAATTTAAACCCCAGGTTAACACATGGCATAGTCAAGTTAAAATGGTTCAAAAAACCTTGGCTTCTGCGAGGAAACTTGAAGCCTCTGATCAAAAGAATCCAATGGATATTACCGTCTTATCACAGGTTGTACAACTGTATCAAAAATGTACAAATCTGATTGATGACCCGAAGTTAATTCAATCCATTAATAGTTGTCAAAAAGAAATTCAACGTCGCCATCAATTTCAAAGTTTTTTCGCCACAGGTCAAGAGCAAGCTAAACAAAAACAGTTTAAGCAAGCCTTAGCTTATTTTGCACAAGCCCAAGAATTATTTGTGACTCCTGAGTTACAAACAGCAATTCAAAATTGTTCTGTTCAAGTCAAGCAAGAAGAACAATATGAAGTAACCTTAAAAAAAGTTAGATTGATGGCAAAAGCAGGTCAATTTAAAGACGCTTTGGCTGTATTAAACCCGGCTCAAGCTCAATTTAATCGTTCAGATGGACAAGAGTTAGTCAAACAATTAAGTCGGGTTATTCGGGGTAAAAAATTATTTAATCAAGGACTATTAGCTGAGAAAGCGGGAGATTTTAAAAAAGCAGATACGCACTACCAAGAAGCTTTAATGTTATTACCAGAGTTAACAGAAACTCGGATGCGGTTAAGTCTTTTATCAGTCAAAACAGAAAACTGGAATCAGGTGATTCATTATTTAGAAAAAATGCCTGGACAACAGGCGAATTACTTGCGAGGTTTTGCCTATTTTAAGCAGAACAATTTGCAACAAGCGGATCGAGAATGGCAATCTTTGACTCATCCTAACATTAAAGAGCAACGTCTGATTCTCCAAAATATTACTCAACGTCAACGTTTGTTAGAAATCAGAGAAATTGAGGAATATGTTAATAATAATAAGCTGAAATTAGCTCTGTCTAGTAGCAGTAATTTTATCAAAAAACATGGTGTTGATCCTATAGTTAAATCTAACTTAGAAGACCACATTCAACCTCGTTTAGAGTCAGAAATTTGGCAACAAAAAGATTGGTTAAGAATTGTTGAAAATACAGAAAGTCAATGGATTCAAAATTGTGATATTAAATCCTTGCATAATTGGGTTGTTGCTTGTTACTATCAAGCTCAAATCTATCCTAATAAACGCGGAGATTGGTTAATAGCAGGTGCAACAGCTTTAGCAAATTTTAATCTTGACCCATCCCTAAACCTAAAAAATATCTCTTGGTTACAAGGCAAATCCATAAATTATTCAGAGGTTTCTACTCGTTTACAATCTTTGCTATCAACTTCTATTGATACCCTCAAAGATGATCATCCTCAAGAGTATTTACAGTTACGCGATCGCTTCCGCCGAGATACCCTGGCTTTACAATTAATTCAAAAGTTTCCTAACTTTAGTGCTAAAATTAATTATCTTTTGATCTTACCAGAATGTTATGAACGTCATCAACATTCTTTAAAAACATTACAACTTCCAAAAGTTACAAATTCATCAGTTTTAGAAGTTAAAACTCTGGTAGCTCTTTATAGTCCTTTTGGTATAGCGGTGGCGGCGGCTTTTGAAGGAGATTTAGAACGAGCTATCAAAATTAAACCCTCTGGGATATCTCCTAAAACAGAAGCTGAACGTTTTGCTCAGGGGTTTTTATCCTATTCAGAAGGCTATTATTATCTCCAACAAAACCGTTGGAAACAGGCTGTTTCTGTGTTGAAATTAGTTAAACATGAATTTCAAGCTAATTCTGAATGGTTTAATCAAATTGACAGATTATGTAAAAATCAAAGGAACATTATATCAAATATAGATGAACAGTTGAGTTTTGCTGAATTTTGGTATGAACTTTTAAACAGCCAAGAATCTCGGAGTTATTTGATTGAGCATAAAACGGAAAAAATTCGTCAAAATTTACTCAATAAAACCATTAATTCTACTCAAGCATTACAACAACTCAAAGATCTCCAAAAAATCGAAGCTCATCATCCAATTATTATTGATTTAATTAATAGAATAGAATATACAACAGTAGCAGAAGAAATTGATAAACTCTGGAAAAATGGTAAATTTGAACAGGCAGTTAGTCGGGCTAAAAACTCAAACAATAAGGATCTTAAATTCCAAATTGGTAAAATCTGCTTAGAAGTTTTTGCTGAGGGATTTAATCAACATAATTTAAGTTTTGAAGATTTATATAATTTTAGTCGATGGGCCTATGAACTACTCCCCCAAGAATCAGAGATTAAAGAAATCTATCAAATGGGTCAAGAATTAAATGAAATTCATAAATTGATGAAAAAAGATCGATATGAAGATGCTGTTAGACGAGCCAAATCTTGTCAATACGACCCAGTTCGTCGCTATCTGGCTGAACATTTCATTATCGTTTTAATCAAGGGTGCAGAAAGTCACCAATTACCTCACGAGCTAATTATGCAACTGGCACGGTTTGCTTATCAACTTTGTCCCCATGAACCTGCATTTAAGCCGATTTTCTCTCAGTTAGGAATTACTTATTATTAGGAAGATTTAATCATGGATCATCAATTATCTAATCCGAATCCTTATGATGTATTGGAAGTATCTCCGGGTGCTTCCAATGCTGAAATAACCAAAGCGTTTACTTTAGCAATGAAAAAACGCAGCTATTCTCCTGATATAATTGCTAAGGCTAGAAAAACCTTAATGAATCAGGAAGAACGAATTTTAGCCGATTATCTTCGCCCGATTTTACCGCCTATTCAACGATTTAAACGCACTGACTTTTCCGAGTTAGAAAATCCAGAACCTCAAGTTGAGTTTTTATCAGAATTTGATAATTTAGAAACAATGATTCAGCAAATTAATCAAATTTCCGAAGTCGATAAACATCTAGGAGCAACTTTATTTTAAAATAGAATAGAAACCCGGTTTCTTCGAGAAACCGGGTTTCTGGGGAACTAATTAGGATAGAATAACTATGAATCACCCAACCAGCAATCATCAAATGAGTCAAGTTAAATTAGGTAGTGAAATCCGCGATCGCATCGTTAATGAAATCGGGACTCTCCTCAAACAACAAGTTTCACTAAAACAAACTTTACGCGAACAAGACTCTCAAAATCAATCTGCTAATGAAGAATTATTTTTAGAATTATTAGAAGTAGTCGATGCTTTAGACTTTTTAATGGAATATATGGTTAATAATCCCGATCTTAGTCCCCAGTTTATTCAACGTTTACCGAAATCAGTCGGAAGTATTCAGAAAAAACTATTAAATATTCTCGGAAAACGAGAAGTAAAATCCATTGAATTAGAAGGAAATCAGCTTGATTTTGAAGTGTGTAAAGTTGTTGATCGAGAAGTTAGACCGGATCAGTCGCCTCAAACCATTACAAAAGTTGTTCGTCAAGGATTTCGAGTTAATAACAAGCTATTGCGTCCGATTGAGGTGATTACCTCTAAATTAGAATGAATAAAAAATTTTTTTAGAATTTGCGTAATTTTGTTCGCAGGTTGCAATAGGTCAGTAGAACTGATCAAGAGGAATTCTGACCATGGGTTACGATAATTTTGGCCCCGGTGAAGACGGTTACGATAACGACGACCACGACTATGATTACGACCGCGACGTTCAGGATAGTTACGATGATTACCGAGAACAAAATGCCTTAGATCGGAAATTAGAACGAGATTCAGAACGGTATTTATGGGAGAGAAACGAATCAGATTCGGACTGATAGCAGCATCACCCCTCGGTTTTAGAGAGCAGATTTCAATGACATAGCTCGACTAACGAGGGGGTAGATTGAACCGGAACATTAAAAAATTAAAGTTCCGTAATTTCACTGATTTACAAAACATTATGTGAGGTATAAACTTCTATTATATCGATCAAAAAATGGTGGATGCGATCAGATAGCGACGGCATAAGCAGATATCCTAAGTTGACAATCTGTTTTCGTTGGCTATTTGTCAGCTACCCCCTAATTTAATTGCAACATGGCTCACAGTCCCATGATTTATAGCATGACTAAGACAGATGTTTGCTGTTGAATGTTTTATAAAGTCATTAAAAGCTGTAAAAAAGTTCCTATTTTATTTTAACTCGGTAAAAGGAAAACAAAATAATGTCGATTTGTCTTAAAGATGAAATTATTGGTGGCAAATATCATATCCAAGCGAAAATCGGAGAAGGTGGCAGTGGTATTGTCTATTTAGCTAAAAAGTTAAATTCTACAGAACGCTATGCCATTAAAACCCTTTCCACAGAAGAAGAAAATGCCATTAAACTTTTAGAGAGAGAAACTCAGACTTTAAAGCGTTTAAATCATCAAAATATTGTAAGGTTTATAGAAGAAGGTTATGAAGAACGCCATAAACTCGTTTATTTAGTATTGGAATATTTGGATGGTCTAAATATAAAAGACTATTTTGATAATGGCATTGACTTAAAAACTCAACTAGATATATTTTTGCAAATTATTGATGGCATAAGCCACGCTCATTCAAAGAATATTATACATAGGGATATTAAACCTGACAATATTAAAATTGTTGATACAGGTGAGAAACCAGTAGCAAAAGTTCTCGATTTTGGTATAGCAATTATCACTACCACTATTCTGACCAATACAATCAGAAGCTATCATACTCGTCTATTTTCTCCTCCCGAACAAATTAATAGTGAAGGAGTATCCAGAGATTCTGATGTTTACTCTTTGGGAATGACATTTCTGTATTTGTTATCCTCTCAACAAAGTAGAATTGATTCTCAAGAAGAACGAGATAAAACTGTTCTTTATAAGTCTGCTGAGGAGACATTAGCTGGTTCTAATGCTTCATGTATAATAGACATTTTCAAAAAAGCTACAGATAAAGATAGAGAAAAACGACCTAAGATTGATGAAATCAGAAAAGCAATTGCTAACCTGAAAGAAGATTTATCTGAAAGAATAAGAGTAACATTTAGCATAACAGACTCATTTCAAAAGCAAATTTCAAACAAATGTAACTTTCAACAACAACTCGTAAAAATCAAAAGATATATTGAATTTGAATTAAAAGCGGATTCAGGAGTTTTATATATAAACAAGAGTCCCAAACAAACCAGAGAAGATAGATTAACTGTCGAAATCTTCATAGAAAGTTTATCTCAAGTTTATTATGGTTTTATTGACCATAATGATCCTAGCGCAATAGTTTTATATAATGCACCTGATTTTACTAATCCTAAAACACAGGAAATCATTATAGAAAAGGGAGTTGCTGTTAAAGTAGATCCAATAGTTAATGTTGGTGATAGTCCCAAAAGAAAAACTGATCTGAGTGAGTTAGTTAATCTAATTTTAGAGAAAGAGCAAGAAGTACAAAATGAAAAGTCAAATAGTGAAGCTCTCAAATTAACTTTTGAGCAATGGCAAGATGTTATTGAACTTGAAAAGAAAATTATTAGCGATAAAAAACAAATTTTTCAATATCAACAAAAATATTATGATAGCGAAAGGCAAATTCTTATTCTAACCTTAAAAGAACTAATATCTCTTGAACAATTTGATCGAGTAACATCCCCGGCATTGGATGTTACAATTTCAATAAATAGATTATCGCGTTCTAATCAACAAAGAACCGTGCAATGGGCAATCGGTAAAATTGTTGAGGGTGAAAGGTCAAGCAATGGAGAATTAATTGAAAAACTATATATCAGTATTGGGGACTTTTGCGCTCCTGAAGTTTTAGCATCTATACTAGATAAGGGAACAATAGAAACCAATTTCAAAGCTCAAGAGTCTGAGGTAGAGCGCAGACGTAAAGCTTTGAGAGAAATTCGACATGGTGATTCTGAAAATGCTGAATTATCTAAAGTCATAGTTGATCCAACAAATGTTAAACAAATTGAACCTTTATTGATTCATCGATTTTTCAATGAAAAACTTGATGAATCACAACAACTTGCCGTATGTAAAGCACTTGCAACTGAAGATATTTTTCTCATTCAAGGGCCACCAGGTACAGGAAAAACTTCTGTGATTACTGAAATTATTTTGCAAATTCTTGATAAATACCCCAAGGATAAAATTTTAATTTCATCTCAATCTAATGTAGCTGTAGATAATGTATTAACCAGATTGTCCCGCGTTGCTAGTAAGGAAATTAAATGCGTAAGAATTGGGCGGGAAGAAAGAATTCAAGAAGATGCTAGACAATTTGAAATAGAAAAAGCTATTTTGAATTGGCAAAAGTTAATTCAGTCTAAATCATTAGCGTATTGGAAAAGTTATCAGCAACAAAATGAGCAACTGTTATCAGGTGTGAAAAAGATTGCTAATATAGAAGAAATTAAAGAACAAAATAAAGAATTACAAAGTTTGACCAAGAAACTAACACAATTAATTGAAAGATTAAATTCTGAATTAGTCATTTCCAAAGATAATTTGGCTTCTCAAGAATTTTCTGATATTTCATTAGAAATGATCTATGAAAAACTATTGTTAGAGCAGAAAATTTTAGAATCAATTGAAAAATATGTGGCTAAATTTGGGATCGAATATCCTGAGCAAAAACAGCTTAACGATTGGATTAATGAGGAATACAAAGGATTACAAGATATTCTTGGCGAGAACCGAGAATATCATGAAAGATATATCAAGTTGAAAAAATTAAATGAAGATTGGAATGAAAGGCTTAAAAGGAAGCAACAGGATCTAATTTCCTTTTTTATAGAGGGTGTAAATGTAGTTGGGGCAACTTGTTTAGGTGTCGCTAATTTCAAAGATCGTAACTTTGATTGGGTAATTGTCGATGAAGCTGGACGTTCAACTGCTCCTGAAACTTTCGTTCCCATTTCAAAAGGGAAGAAAATTATACTGGTAGGGGATCATAAACAACTTCCACCAATTATCGATCAGGAATTACAAGAAAAAGCCTTGAATGAAAAAGAAATTCAAAAAAAATCTCTAGAAATTAGCTTGTTTGAATATCTTTATGAAAATCTCCCAAAGACTAATAAAATTACTCTTAATCATCAATATAGAATGCACCCTGATATCGGAAATTTAGTCAGTCATTTATTTTATGAAGATCAAGTTTCTAGTCAACGAGTAAATCAAGACGAGAAACAACATCAATTGAAGCAATTCGATAAAAATGTTTATTGGATTTCAACTAGCGATGTTCCAATAAAAGAGTCTCAAGAGAGGGAAAATGGCAAAAGTCGTAGTAATCCCTATGAAGCAAAAGTGATTAAAGCCGTTCTTTTAAAAATTCAACAGGATTGTGAAGATCATGATTTGTCTAAAGAAGTGGGTGTTATTGCTGCTTATCGTTCGCAAATTGGCATTTTAGAATCGTCTATTGCTCCTAATGATCAACAACTATGGAAAAATCTTCATATCTCCATCCACACAGTTGATGCTTTTCAAGGGGGTGAATGTGATATTATTATCTATGATTTAGTTAGAAATAACCCTCTGAGGAAACTGGGTTTTACTGCCGATGATAGACGGCTTAATGTCGCTTTATCTCGTACTAGACAGTTACTTATTATCGTTGGTAATGATAACATGGCTTATGAGGGACGAACTCCGAATGGAATCCCTAATCCTTTTAAGCCATTAATAGAATATATCGATGAAAAAAGTGATTTCTGTTCTCGAATCACTTCTGGAAACTTTCTGTAGATTTTAGGAGATTTAATTATGAACACTCAAGTTAAAGATGAAGATTTTGAAAATAAGATTCGTAAATATCATTCACTGCCAGAAGCCCTAGTTATTGACTGTCAACCAATTGGATATCCTTTTCATGTGTTAAATGTTGATTTAACTTACTTGGCCGATAGACAGCTACAACTCGCTGAAGAATTTGTTATGAAGTGTATTAGCCAGGAATTAAATAACCAAAGAGAAATAGCTTTTTTCTTAGGAATGGATGAAAATTTGATAGAGAAAGTTTTATCAGAATTACTATCTAAAAATTTAATCAAAAGAGAAGATTTTTTCAAGCTAACAGAGTTAGGTTTAGATGGTTTAGAAAAGCAAACGATATTAGCTCCCATATCAGAAACAAAAACTTTTTATATCGATGCTTTAAATGGTAAATTGAGAGAGATGAGAGAGAAATCACTCTTAAAATCCTTTGATTCAAAAAATAATAATTTTGGCTTAAACAAGATTATAAAAAAGCCAAGAAAAGGTCATATCGAAGATATAGTTGACTATTATGAACAGATTGAAAAATTATTGCAAAATTTTAATAGCTCTAATCGTATTGAGTTGATTCAGGTGAACAATATAGAAAAAGTCTATACTCAATGGCATGAACTTTTCTTGGTTTTGTATCAAAGAAATCCTGATGATAAAGAAATTGAATATGAAATTTTTTCGAGAGGCAATATTCAAGTTGAATATAGAACAACTATAGAACAACTATATGCAGGGGGTAACAAGATACTCGATCCAATTTTTAAAGAAATTGAACAAGATAAATTGAGCCATGATAACTTAGCAGAAGGAAAATTTTTGAGTCCTATTAATGATGAACATATAAAAGCTGTAGAAAAGCTCAGTGTGAAACTTCATTCTCTTGATGATGATGCTGACTCTTTTACTGACTCAAAAAATCCATCAATTAAAAAAGAAGAACGTAGAAAGCTAAAACAACAACTTGACCAACTTAAAACACAAAGCAAAATCTCAGAAATTATTCATACCTATGAACATCGCAACTATTTATTTAAGGCTTTAAAAGAAGCCAAACAAAGACTAATGATTGTTTCGCCTTGGATTACAGGATATGTTGTAGATCAAAACTTTCTTGAGATGTTGGAAGAAACTTTAAAGAAAAAAATACAGGTTTATATTTTTTATGGAATCAAAAGCTCAAGCCAACAAAATAATCCCATATCAATTCAAAAATTAGAAGAATTATCTACTCAGTACAAGAATTTGAGATTTGAAAAAGTTAAAAATACTCATCGTAAAATTTTAGTTTGTGATGCTGAGTTTGGGATAGTTACCAGCTTTAATTTTTTGTCATTTAGAGCAGATCCTAATTTAACATATAGAGATGAGTTGGGCGTTATTATTAGAGACTCAGCAACTCTTGAGGATTTGTTTAATAGTGGGATGAATCTGGCTGAAAATTGAATTATTAAAAATTACATTTTACTGTGTTTAACCCCTATTACAAATTTCAGGTTGGTATTTTCTGCTCTCTCTCTAACAACACAACCTCCAATTTCAAAAGAAAGTAGGAATATTAGGAGTTAAGGATTCTAATTTAATATTGTAACGTTTGCCATATTCTGATCGCAGTTCATCTCTATACCAATCGTCTAAACTCTGGAATTGATCAATTTCTTGATAACTCTCATCAAGTTTAACATAATACCCATCAGTTAAACGAACAGCACTCAATCCTGTTCCCAGATGAAACAGTAAATATTTTTTTGACATTCCTTGAGAGTAGTGAAACTCATTCACACCCTCAATATCATCTCCCAAACTATCATCCCCAAATGGACTAAGAATGGTTTCACTCTCGAACAAGTCACCCCCATTCGTCTGTTTCCAAAGTTCAATTAAATCCTGGGGTAAATTCAATTGATGCTCTTGTAACCAAGCTTCTAATTGACTAGATTCAATTGTACCATTCCACACAAATAGTTGGGGATGACGTGCAGCATCTTGCATTAGTATATTATTCATTGTCTTGCTAGGGACTCCTCTAAAAAAGTAATAAATGCGTAAGTATTTTTATCAAAGCGGACACCTTGTCCAAGCTCATTATAAACATCAGTAACTTTGTCACCAATAAACTGTCTTTTGGGGTGAGTGAGAATATTTTGAATTAACACCTCAGCATTAAGTTGAGTTGGTTCAATACCCTGAAAAACTGAAGCATATCCTCCTGAATTGGCGTGTCCTTGTTTTTTAGCAATAGCCCTCGCTCCCTCCGTTGTTTGACCTCGAATTTTTCGAGAACTGACGACAACTTGTTCAATTTCCGCTTCTGTAATAAATAGCCACTCCTTCTCAAATTAACTTCAATATTAGCATATAGCTCTAGGTTTCATCAAGGGCGATCGCTCTCTAACAAAACAACTCTGATCTCAAAACTATTCCATATCAGCCACCTCAAACCATTACAAAAGTTGTTCGTCAAGGATTTCGAGTCGATGATAAAGTATTGCGTCCGATTGAGGTGATTACCTCTAAATTAGAATGAATAAAAAATTTTTTGAAAATTTGCGTAATTTTGTTATTGGGCAGCAATAGATGATTAAAGCTAAATTCACAACATTGATATTCAAGGGAAGGATAATCATGAAATTCCAGTTAAAATCGACTCTAGCAGCTTGTTTGACCGTGACTTTGCTACTAATTCAAGGATGTAATCGCAATTCAACCAATGCAATGCAAGAGGGGGAGATCCCCGGAAAAGAGATCACCACGATTAAAGTTTTACAAAATCCTCAATGGTATGTTTATACCAGTCAAAGATTAGGATCGCCGATTCCCCAAGATATTGTAACGTTAGATAATGGTGAAGAAGTTGCTAAATTTTCTGAACCTAAAACAGTCGAAAAGCTGAAAAAATTTCAAGCAGAAGGTAAAATAGAACTGAATCGAGTACAACCCATGCAAATAATTAATCAGCAGAATTTAGTTTATGTGGCTGATGTTCAAGCTCGAAGTTTAAATGAGGCTTATATTTTAACGAGCTTAATCAATAATTGGTCACATCCTCAAATTAAAGTTTTACAATCTCTCCCTGGACGTTCTCACCCTCGGAATGTGACAACAGGAGATGTTTTTGAACTGCAAGATGGATCACGTTATATTGTTGATTATGTCGGATTTGAACCGATACAAGATATTATACCCGCAGAAACAAAAACGATTCGTTAGGATATGTAACCAATAAAAAAACATTAAAGTTCCGTAATTTCACTGATTTACAAACCTTGAATTCTGAATTATTATCAATCTCAGATTCATAGATAGCAATGTTTATAGGAGTATCACCGATATTAAAAATGTCTTCTCTCCCAGATAACTGTTTATTACAACCTAGCTTAGAACAACTTCTTGCAGAAATTGTAGCCATCAATCATGCTTGGAAAGAAGCCCGATTTATGTTCGGAAATTCTGCGGGTTTAACAGTTTCTTTGCGTAATTTAAAAACGCGATCGCAAGTTCGACTTTTACGCCATTTTGCACCGGAAAAAGTCTATCTCAAAATCGATGAAGAAGCACTAGAACCTTCTTTAGAAGTTGATAACGATATTGAAACAGGAGAACCCCTTTATGGCCTAATTCTGCGAAAACCTATTAATGGTGTTACCGATGCGGCGCACCTTCCTCTGCGAGTTGCTCAGGAAGTTTTATCTGAGTCTGAGATTAAAAGATTTACCCAAAATTAAGTTAATTAAATATTAGGAGAATTAGCGATGTGGGAATGGTTTAGAAATAGTTTAAACTCTGGAGATTTTGTTAGCGATACTTTTATTCGGGTGATTTTTGGGCTAGCTGTATTAGCTTTCGTATTAGAAGCTTGTTCTATTTATCAATATTGGTTCAAGGATTGTCGAGAAACCCAAGATGGTATTGATTTCTTAAACGAAAACAATAAATCCGAAATTGATATAGGATTAATAACCCATACAAAAATAAAAAAATGGTTACAAAGACACTTTTTGATTCAAAATGGACAACTAATCAAAGATAAAAATGATCAGCTAAAATTTATTATCCTATCAGCCCCCTCTATTCTATCCCAACCTATACCGCGCGGCCCTGTTTATTTTGCACCGACTTTATTAACAGCATTAGGGGTTTTAGGAACCTTTGCGGGAATTTATTTAGGACTGCAAAACATTAATCTTGATAATATTTCAGAAGCCGATAACCTGCTGAAAGCTAGTACCCAACTCATGGAAGGAATGAAGTTAGCCTTTGTTACTTCCCTATTCGGTTTAGGAACTTCTAGCTTTTTTATGTTATTTCTTGCTGGTGGGAAATGGTTTCGGGAACAACGACGAGATGATTTGAGAAATAAACTTAGAGAGATTGCAATTTTAGAAACTCCGGTTAGAGTTCTTTCTCGTTTAGATAATCAACAATCTAATCAAACAGAATTAGTAGAAACATTAAAGAATGTTGCTGATAGTTTAAAAGGCATTAGTAACCTTAGTGCTGATCAGATTGGTCAAGCAACTGGCAAGTGTTTTAGAATAGTTGTTCAGCAAGATATAAAACCTTTATATCAAGATTTATATCAGGAGTTACAACAACTACGGACAACCCAAGAAAGTCAAGGTCAAACCATAGAAACCTTAATTAAACAACAAGGTCAAACGGTAGAAACTTTGATTCATCAAATGGAAACCCAATTAATTGAACCTGTTGTCAAGCGGTTAGATGAAAGTGCAGCCTTAACGAAAGAAGCATCATTAGCCGTGCGAGAATTAAGAGAATCTTTAGGAGGAATTTCAGCAAGTTTATCGAGTGCTATTTCTACTATTCAAGAATTCCAGAAAACTACATTAGTAGAACTTAAAGACTTTGCTGTTAATTTGCAGGAGATTTTAGGACAATTCCGCACGGATACAGAAGGGGTAATGCAGAAAGTTTCTTTTGAAATTGAACGGGCGGTTAATACCAGTATTGAAGGAATGGAAGCCCAGCGTCAAGCGTTTGAATTAAGTGCAGAAAAAGCCGCAGATACCTTTAAAGGAATTCGGATTGATTTTGAGGAAGAATTGAGAAAATTCCGTAATGAATATCAAGAGTCTCTGAACACTTTCTTTACCGAACAAAATCAACTGTTACAGGAAACTTTGGGACAACAACGGGACGGTTTAGCGCAGGTTGTAGACTCTTTAAAAACTGTTTTTATAGAAGATTCCCAACACATGAGCGAAGAAATTAAAACCAGTATGAACACCATTAAGGAAACCGTTGAAAAGGTTTCTAAATTATCAAATACACTCGGTTTAACCTCCGGTGAACGTCTCGCACAATTACAAGAATTAGCTCGAACAATTGGGGATGAAGCGAATCAAGTTTCAGGTCATTATCAAAATATGGCAACTCAATTTAATGCAGCTTTACAAGCAGGAAACCAACAGTTAGCAGGTTATCTCCAACAAGCAAATGAAGTTTATAGTAACCGCATTCAGGAGTTCGATACAGCAACGGCTACCATTTGCCAACAATTGAACTCTACTTCTCTTGAATTTATGGGGGTGGCTCAATATCTGGTTTCTGCGGCTGACGATCTTAGAAATACTAATGAGAGAAATTAATCATGAGTGATTTATCAGAATTAGAATTAGAAACAGAACTTCAGGAAGAACAAGATTCTGGAGTTTATCTCTCCATCGGGGATTTAATGTCTGGGTTGTTGATGTTTTTTGCTCTATTATTTATTACGGTAATGGTGCAACTGAAACAAGTTCAAGATCGAGTCAGTGAACTTCCTCAACAATTAATTGCCGTCTTAGAAGGATTACCACAAGGAAATATCATAAAAATTGATAAAAAAACTGGGGATGTCAGTATTCCTGATGCGATTCTTTTTGATAAAGGGAGTGCAGAATTAAAACCTGAAGGAAAAAAGTTTTTGCGAGAATTTATTCCGAAATATAGTAAGGTTATTTTTTCTAACCCTGCTTTTGAGGATACTGTAACTCGCGTGATTGTTGAAGGTCAAACCAGTTCTTTAGGAGATGATCAATATAATATGGATTTAAGCTTAAAACGCTCGTTATCTGTTTATAACTATATCTTCTCAAAAGGATTTACCTTTGAAACTAAATCTAAATTTAAAACAAAACTCATGGCAGCAGGACGAGGAGAAGTAGAAGCTAATCAAAAAATTGATGATCCACGAGATCGCCGGGTTGTCTTTCGCTTTCAACTTAAACAAATTGATTGGAATAAGTTTTTAAATTCATCAAAATCTCAATCAAAGTAAATAACTATAGCAAGTCTAAATCAGTTGTACATCTGGCTTAAAATCCAATTCATCGTAGGGGCGAGGCGCGCCTCGCCCCTACAAATCTACAAAGACTAAATCAATTTTTAGGAGTTATTACAAGGATGATTTTTTCAAGTTTAAGTTTACCAGATTTTTCTCCACTAAAACCTTCTGAACTTCTAAACTTTTCAAAGTCGCTAGGTGAACCAATAGGTGAACCAAATAGTTTATCATCTATTGATATACAGAAGAATATTAAACCCCGAGCGATAGAGGAAATATTAAAAGATATTGAAACTAATAAAATAGATAATATTAGTAATTTAGAATGGATTTATTTAGTTTACTTTAAATCTGATGGTAATTTAAAACTATGTCAGTTAATTTGGAAGATAGCCAAAGAAAAACAATGGTTAAAAAATCGTTTAATTTGGAATTTAGTTTTATATCATGGAAATGAGAGCAATAATCAAAAAAGAATTTTATCAGAATCTTTAGTTAATTCTTTTTCTGTAGATGTCTTAGATCAATCGGATTTTAAAGACTTGGTAGTGATCGAAATTATTGATAGTTTACAAAAAACTCCTACTGATTTAGCAAAATTAAGTTTAACGTATAAGAAAACCCCCAAAGATTTATTAAAAACCCATCAGTTACCCTACTGGATCAAAAAAGCTGAAGATGCGCTAACAATGGTTGCAGAAGTTTTTGTATCTTCTCGTGATCTTCAATACGAGACTTGGTTGCTCAATTGTCTTGAAGAAATGCTGTCTGAAGATCAAATTAAAGCAACGGATTATTTACTAACTAACATATCATCCGAAATAGCTGGAGATTTGCCGAACTTAGTAGAGTGGGTAAAATTAAATTTTAAACCTAAAAATTCTAATAGTAAATGGCATCAGCTTTCAGGACAAGCTAAAGAAGCATTACAAAAATGGATCGGTGCAGTTAATTATAAGGATTTTGAAAATATTGTTGATCTTTTATTAGAAAAGAATCATGAATTAAATATACCAGATTGGCAAAAAAATCAGTTGCGCGCAAGAAAAAACTTTTGGGCAAATTATAGCGATCGCTTTGAAAGAATTCGGATTTCATTACCTCAAAAATCTATTAATGCTCTCGGTCAATATCTTCCTGAGAATGTTGACCTTTTAATAGAAGATGGGAGCGATACAGAAGTTTGTATTTTTGATTTTGGGGATTGGTTTATTGTTGAGTTTTTCCGAGGGGGAGGAAGTGAAACTCGTTTATTTAACAGTTCTCAAAATCCTGACCTTGAGCAAAAACTATTTAGTTCTTCTCAAGTTTCTGTTAAATGTTTGCGTTGTCTTAAACCTTGTGAAATTCATGATCATGTTTTTTGTTGGCAAACCTACTGTGAAAAATGGTTAAAACTCAGCCATATTCTTCCCAATGAAGGGACTTTATTTTTCAAAGGGTTATCACGGGAATATGGTAGATATGGTTCAGATGGACTTCCTCTCCCATCAGACCAAAAGCAACGAGATCGCAATTACAACTTAGAAAAATGGGAAAACACGATTAGGAAAATTAAATCTGAAGCTGAAGAATATGTTAGACAGCAAGGATGGCGATGCTAAAAAAACAAAGAAACTTTCTGGGTACACGCCAAAACCCCGGTTTCTCAAAGAAACCGGGGTTTTAATCCCCACAGTTCATCTAATTTATAAGGTTAGTGACTCTACCTAGTGGGCGTAAAGCGATCGCATCCATTTCTCAACACACCCGAAAAAAGAAGAAATACAGACGATAGTTATAATTGCATAGAGATTTAGAATCCTAAGATTGTTCAATTTTATAACTTCTTAAACTCATCCCAATCCAGATCTAATTGTCGGATAATTTGCCTCAAAGTCCCCAATTTTAAATCCTTATTTCCCCAATCAGGAATCGGTACGATTGTCCCCTTATTGGGATTGTACCATTTTCGATGAGAACCACCACCTCGCCTTGGAATTTCTTGGCATCCCATTTGTTTTAATTTTTGTGCTACCTCTCTATATTTCATTTTGTACCAATGGGAATTAAACTTTCTGTCCACAGGATCATATCTTCTCCTATCGGTTTTAAAACAGCAGGTAAGGGTTGGTTTAAATCTTGATAGGCTTCAATTAAAGCTTGTAAAGCATCGGATACATTAGGAATAACGTCTTCTAAAGTATCAGCTTCAGTAATTAAATTGGGTAACAAAGGACAAGTAATTGTATAACCGCCTTCGGGTTGAGGTTCTAAGATTAAGGGGAGTTTATAAATGGCATTCATAAGTTAGTCATTATATTTACAGCATATTCCTTCAATTCCTATACTAACCTACCCTACCGAAAGGTAGAAACTAAGCGATCGCATCTATTCCTAAACACACCCGAAAACAGAAGAAATACAGACTATTTGTGAAATTTCAAGTCTTCTGACATTGAAGAGATCGTCACTTGCCGTTTTTTTACAGGTTAGTTACATTAATTTACAGAACGTTACATCAAGCCAAACAGGAGTAACAACCATGCAAAACACACAAACACAATTAACCAATAGCCCTGAACAACAACAGCGCAATCATTGGGACTGGGGATTTACCCCAGGTGCAGAGAACTGGAATGGCCGTTTGGCGATGATTGGATTTCTCAGTGCGATTATTGTTGAACTGATGTCAGGCCAAGGCTTTCTTCACTTCTGGGGTTTGATGTAATGGGATATCCCACTACATCACCCTAGAAACCAGAAGCACTTAAAACCGGATGATAGCCGGATTAAACAACGGAATTTAATTCGCAAGAAGATTTTAACATAACTTGAGAGGATTTTATACAAACTCTCAAGTTTTTAATATCGGGGAACAGAGAACAGAGAACATAAATATACAAAATTCTGCCGAAACTCAATCTTTTTTAAAGTTTGTTTCAGCAGACTAATGTATAACTGTGATGTTTAAATAAACGGGTTGATAAATTGCAGCCTGAGTTATCCTCCGTTGAGGGTAATTAAAAAAATTATTTCCCAGGATCAAATTGTTTCAACCCGAATATAAACAACAGCAACTAACGAATATATTCTTTCAAAATACTATTACGGTTGGGATGACGTAGCTTTCTGAGTGCTTTCGCTTCGATTTGACGAATGCGTTCACGGGTGACATTGAATATTTGACCAATTTCTTCTAATGTCTTCATACGGCCATCATCTAACCCATAACGCAACCGTAATACATCACGTTCACGGGGACTAAGAGTGTCTAATACATTTTCTAAATCTTCTCGTAATAGATTCTTAGAAACTTGATCTTCAGGGGTTTCGCCATCGGATTCAATAAAATCTCCTAAACGAGAATCCTCTTCTTTCCCAATGGGGGTTTCTAAGGAAATGGGAAGTTGAGCAGATTTAGCAATAAACCGCAGTTTTTCGATGGTCATTTCCATACGAGTTGCGATTTCTTCTTCAGTCGGTTTACGACCCATTTCTTGAGACAGTAACTTGGTGGTCTTTTTTATTCGAGAAATGGTTTCATAGAGGTGAACGGGTAGTCGAATCGTTCGAGATTGATCAGCAATGGCCCGTGTAATGGCTTGACGAATCCACCATGTAGCATAAGTTGAAAATTTGTAGCCTTTTTCGTGATCAAATTTCTCTGCGGCACGAATTAACCCTAAACTGCCTTCTTGAATCAAATCTTGGAAAGACAGACCTCGATTCATGTATTTTTTGGCAATGGAAACCACCAGCCGTAAGTTCGACTGTACCATCTTATCCTTTGCCCGACGACCGATATACAGACGGCGACGGAACTCTGGCAATCTCATATCAACGGCGCTCGCCCATTCCTGCTCATTGGGTTCTCGATGGTAATGTTCCATCAATTTTTCCCGAATTCGCTCTAGTTCCAATAAGTCAGCAATTTTTCGAGCCAGTTCAATTTCTTCATCCGCCCGTAATAATCGAATCCGACCTATTTCTTGCAGATAGAGGCGAATTGAATCTTCTGTGTAATGCTTTTTCTTGGCTTGAGTGCGACGTCGAGATTTAGCAGCTTTACCCGCTTTGGTCTCATCATCTTCATCCGCTATCACATCTTCTAGGATGTCTTCTTCATCAATTAAATCTTCTTCATCCGGTTCAAAATCATCCAAATCTAGGGGGGTGATGTTGCTAGGGGTTGGAAGGGGAAGAAACGATAATGTTTCTGTCTCAGGCTTTGTGGTTGCGAGTCCGTTGTTAATCTGGATCATGCCGCGTTCCTCATGCTCCTCAATTAGTAAAAATCAATCACAGAATAGAGATGTCTATCAGTAGACTATTGAACCAGTGGCATACTGTTTCAAGTTTTAACATTTGCCCACCGAGTTACTGAGTGAATGATCATAACTCACTTCAGTCCTAACATAGGAAGACAAATATTCAAAGGTGATCATTGGATTGTGCCAAGACCTTTCCGATTGTAGCCTTTCTGACAAAAATTGTACGATTTGTCACAAAGGAGATTTGATCACCTGAATTCACCGAGGGGAGATTAATCAAGTTAGGGGTTAAGTACAAAGACCCCTTTTACATCCTTATGTTTGACTGATCACATTGGGGTGATCATTTTTGTTTAGGGGATCTCAGAAGGGATATCGATATCCTGATTCACTAAAATCTTAGCGAAATCTTTTCACGTTGGGTTGTAATCCCACAAATAAATATTGAAGGGAGTGTAAATGAAGGCAAGTCACCTTAATACACCCTGGTAGAATTTGTAGTTTCAGTTGAGGCATAGATGAAGTTGTAATTCACTCAAAATTGATTGCTGAAGTTTCCCCGCAGTGATTCTAAAAGAAACGGTAAGCTTTTGCTTCTTGGAAGCATCACTGTTTGTGTAACAAAAGGTATCCAATTGAAAGGGGGTTTGGGTTGTTTGCCAGGAGTTTCAGTCGGGAGTTAATCACCTTTTAGGGTTGTTCTTTATTGTAAGTTAACTTAAATCCCTGTATTTGGTGCGAGATCAAAGGTTAAATCACGTTAAGTTTTTGACGTCGCCGAGTTGAGCTATTCTTCAAAAGAAGTCTGCTTCAAGGACGGTCGGGGATAGAAGGTTGGATAAAAACCCGTTTTCTTCCCCTCATCCATTACCCTGTAAGGTTTTAATCCTTTAATGCTTACTCGATTTACTTTTGGCTTCTAAGGTTTCGAGACGACTGCGAAGGTCTTGATTTTCTTTTTTAATTTTGTCAAGTTCTTCCCGTAGCTTTTTCAAGGCGGGTTCGGAACCGATTTTTCCCTGTACGTTTTGAATGGCTTCTTCGGCGCGACGGCGAACTCGCCCGTCTAGGGTTTGGTCGGCTAAAGATTCCAATACATCCATCGCTTTTGGCGTTTCCATTTGTTCTAAACAAGCGACAACGGCGACTTGAGTGAGGAAAAAGGTTTCATTGGATAATTCTTCTAAGCGTTGTAAAATTCGCTCGGTGTTGGTTGGGGTTTGACCCGTGGAAATACTGCCTAAAGCCCGAATGGTAGTTAACCTCAAAGCTTGGGGAATACCGGGGGCGGTATATTTTAAAATTACGTTTAAGGCATCTTCTGAGGTTTTCATTTTACTCAGTCCTGAAATAGCCCCAGAACGCACGACTTCATTCCATCCTTCTCGTTCTTTGAGAACGGATTTTAAGAGTTTAATCGTTTGTTCAATTAGATGTTTATCTTCACAGTGAGTGGCTGCAATTTCTCCTAATGCTGTTGCGGTTGCAGCTTCCACTAAATAACTCGCATCTCCTTTTTCTAAAAGGGGTTTTAACACTTGATAACTTTCGGTGGTTTTCAGTTTCGCTAAACTATTGATCACGGCTCGTCTGACGCGGGCATCGTTATCGGTTAAACCTGCTACTAATCCCTCAAAGACTTGATCTAATTTGACTCGAACTAATTGTTTAGCTACTTCAAAACGCACTCCCCAAAACTTATCATTTTTTAAGGCGTTTGACAAGGCTTTAACGGCTTCTAATCCTCCTTTTTTAGCTAAGGCTTTGGCTGCATAAATTCGAGAAATAGGGTCAAGATCATATTGCAATTGTGCCTTTAATTCAGCGATCGCATAATCTAATGTTACGGTCTTTAGAATATTATTATCAACATCAAAGCTAATAAAAGCTGGCTTTTCTTCTAAAGGGAAATAGAAGGTTTGTTCCCGTTCATGGACTCTAACCGTAAAGGTTTTAAGGGGAACAGGAGTTTCAGGAGATTTTTTATCGGGTTTATATCCAAAGCCAATGGGAATTTTTAAATCAAATAAGTTTTGCTCACTGAGTTTATCGCTGTCTTTAGCTTGAGTTTGTTTAATTGTAATTTTGGCTAATTTACTATTATTATCCCAACTGTAGGAAACTTTATAATCAGGATGTCCGCCTCGAAATACATATTGATCAAATAGGGGGAGTAAATTAGATCCGGTTGATTTTTCCAATGCTCGTAATAAATCAATAGTTTCGACAGTTTTATGAGCATTATCTTGAACAAAGGTTTGAATTGCTTTTTGAAACAGTTCATCCCCTAATTCTGTTCTGATCAAATGATAAACACAAGCGCCTTTTTCATATAAATGGCGGTCATAAAGTTCTATTGCTTCTCGATAAATATGGGTAACAATGGGACGACGATAACGGGAACTATCCTCAGAAAAATAGTTTCTGGCTTGGTTTAAACGGTAATATGCTGCCTCTTCTTTGCCATATTCTTGTTCTGTCCATAACACTTCAGTATAGGTCGCCATTCCTTCTTTTATCCAGGCGTGTGACCAATGTTTAATTACGACTAAATCTCCGAACCATTGATGGGCTAATTCATGGGCGACTAAACTTTCTGTGTTACGATTATCTAAGGTAGCTCGTTCGTCTAATAAACAGCGATCGGTTAATAATGTTGTTGAGGTATTTTCCATCCCGCCAAAAATAAAGTCATCCACACAAACTTGAGCATATTTCGGATAGGGATAGGAATAGCCAAAATATTGAGAGAAAAACTCAATCATTTGCGGGGTTTTTCCCATACTCCGAAGAGCATCTTCTTTGCGGTTTTTCTCAACATAATATAAAACCGGAATTCCATTCCATTCGTCTTTGATTTCTGCAAACTCTCCCACTGCTAAGGTCATTAAATAAGTGGGATGAATTTGTTTTTGTGACCAATGGTAAATTTTGGTTTTGCCTTTGGTTTCGCTATGAATTAATTCGCCATTGGAAATCGCTAAATATTGTTTCGGAACTTGTACCCTTATTTCTGAAGTGGCGAGTTGTCCGGGGTAGTCAAAACAAGGAAACCAGAAGCGAGAATCTTCATCTTCTCCTTGCGTCCAAACTTGAATCGGTTTGTTAGGATAATCTTTATTAGGACTAATAAAATAGAGTCCCCGTTGAGGATGGGTGACGGAATAACTAATCACCAATTTAATTAACTGATTAACCGTTGTGGGTTGATGTAAATGAATCTGTAACTGTTCTCCATCATAATCAAACTCTTGCTGATTTTGCTCAATTTTTACGTCTTGTATTTCTAAGTTAACGGCATCTAATATTAAAGTTTCAATTCCACTTTTAACAGGATTCAAATGTAGGGTACAAGTTCCCTGAAAACTTTGATTAGGAATATCGAGAACTAAGTCCAAAAAAATATGTTCCACTTGACCGGGACGGTCAGGGTTATAATGGGGGCGAGCCCCGGGTAACTCAAAGGACTTGTGGGTATCCGTTTCCGTATCAAAGTAAAAATTCAGCATCGAGTACAATCAAACTCAAGAATAAAGGATAGCAAAACGCGCTATGCGTATCGCTTCATTATATAGCGAGTCTCAATCCCTTGTCTAAATTAGTGTTTTTGGGGTAGAGACGCGCTAACAGAGACGCGCTAACAGAGACGCGCTAACAGAGACGCGCTAACAGAGACGCGCTAACAGAGACGCGCTAACAGAGACGCGCTAACAGAGACGCGCTAACAGAGACGCGCTAACAGAGACGCGCTAACA
>NZ_JADEWU010000031.1:0-56976 GCF_015207485.1 Planktothrix mougeotii LEGE 06226 | reverse complement strand
TCCCCCATCCCCCATCCCTGACTTGAATTCTAAGCTGGATAAATTCGCAAACGACGGTTGGGTTCTTCTCCAAAACTATTAGATTTCAAGCGATAATGTTCTACCAATTCATGCTGCATTTTCCTCACTTGTGGAGACCGAGGTAGTAATTCCACAGGTTGTCCCTTCGGAATCACAATTTGTTCCACGGCTAAACGTGCTTCTTCTAACGCTTCAATTTCATCCGAAGAACCACTCTTCGTAAACAAACTCAAATCCGCAATTTCCGGGGTACTGGGATCTTCCATATTCAATAAACGGCGCAACGCTCGTGCAATTTGAGGGGGTGTTCCTGATTTAATCGTATGAATTGGAACTTGACGGGTTTTTGCCATGTGGCGCAGTTTAGATTGATTCCGAATATGCGATCGCAGTGCTAACACCACATCTGCACTATCAATATCCTTGGTCAAAATCACAGGTAAAGATAAAGTTTGGATCACCTGTTCAATTTGATGACGAGGAACCCCATAGGGATAAATATTTAAGGATGAACCTTCCCCGATAGTCTTGATAAAAGGGAATTCTTCATCAGTATGCAGAGATGTGACTCCAGAAAACGATTGTTCTAGGAGTTCTTCAAAATATTGAGACTCCGATACTGCATCTTCCCTGGCTTTTCCTAGGGGAGTTGGGGGAACAGCCATCATTTTCCCTGAACCTCGTAACCCTCGCAGACCCGGTATTGCAGCCACAGGCTCACGGGGTTTGAGGGCCGAGCGTCCTTCCATGGAAACTGGAGTCGTGGGGGTATATCGTTCTTCAAAAATATTAACTTCACCCTCATCGTTAAGAGTCCGAACTTGTAACGTCGGTTGCAGTCCCCGTAACAGATGATCAATGGTGGTTGAAACGGATTCATGGACGACCCACCGTTGTTGCTCTAACATTTCAATAGCAATATCAAAGGTGGGGGGTGCTTTCCGTTCTAATACGGTTTTTTGCGAACCCCGACGCCGAGCTTCCTCATCCCCTAAGGTTACCGCTTGAATTCCCCCAATTAAGTCTGCTAAAGTAGGGTTCTTCATTAAGTTCTCAATGCGGTTGCCGTGGGCGGTACCAATTAACTGTACCCCCCGTTCCGCGATGGTGCGAGCCGCCAACGCTTCCAGTTCTGTACCAATCTCGTCAATCACAATCACTTCCGGCATATGGTTTTCGACTGCTTCGATCATGACTTGATGTTGCAGTTCAGGACGTGCGACTTGCATCCGTCGGGCTCTGCCAATGGCAGGATGAGGAATATCACCATCTCCAGCAATTTCATTGGAGGTATCAATAATCACCACCCGTTTTTCTAACTCATCCGCCAATACACGAGTAATTTCTCGCAATGCCGTTGTTTTTCCAACTCCAGGACGACCTAGCATCAGGATAGATTGACCCGTTTCTACTAAATCCCGGATCATGCCAATTTTGCCAAAGACCGCTCTACCAACCCGACAGGTTAAACCAATGATTTTTCCGGTACGGTTGCGAATAGCACTAATTCGATGTAGGGTTTCTGATAGTCCCGCTCTGTTATCACCGCTAAACTCTCCAATTTGTGATATACAATGCTCCAGATCTTCTAAGGAGACGGGAATAGTTGAGAGATATTCGGCTTTAGACGGAAAACGGGCTTCTGGAAGACGGCCTAAATCCATCACAATCTCAATCAAACTGTCTCGTTGTGGATGCTGCTGCAAATTCTGCCGAATTTCATCGGGAACAACTTCGAGTAATCTATTCAGGTCGTCTGTAATTTGCATACTCAAAACAGTGATCAGTTATCAGTTATCAGTTATCAGTTATCAGTTATGATTTGAGTTGGGAAACAAGGGTGGAAGCTTTACCTACCGCTTGCCACAGCAGGTCAGGGTTGGCTTCAAGCCCATGGGTGTGAAAGCTTGTCTCTGTTTGTTGAAAAGTCTTGTCCTGCCTCAAAGATTTATAGGTTTGGGTGATTTGTTCTTCCCCAGAAACAGATTCAGCTTTGAGTTTTAGGGTAGACCGGGATTCTAATTGTTCTAAAATGGGTGATAACAGGACACGGGCATAGCTGCCATAGGCGACACCCGCTACCCGATGTTGGTCGGGGGGGTAGGCAGATAAGCGGTATGATTGTAAAAGCCCAAGGGATTTGAGCTTGGCTACAGTATAATCGTTTGTGCCACCCGCAAGCTGTACATATCCCGGTAAATTCACAGCTAAAATTTTTTGAGCCAACTTGACACTAGCGATAGTTGTACCCGCACCAATATCTCCACTCATTGGACGCCCATCGGTTTGCCAAATTAAGGGGCAGGAAAGGGGGCTGATTAGGTGATATAAGGTTTGGAGATATTCAACTACACCCTCCCCGTCAGGGCAGCTAATGGCAACCAGTCTGAGTTGGGCTAGATGGGGTTGAATACTACTCCACAACCGTTTAAAGTCTTTGTCTCGTCCAATTTGGGTATGAATTTCTACAGCATCTACTCCAGTTTGTAAGACTAATGGTGCAATTACATCGGGGCGGAAGACGTAAGACCGGGCATAAATTAAATCACTGGGACAAATCGGAATACAACGTCCACAGCCGTAACAGAGTTGATCGATGACGCCGGATTTTACGTCGGAAAAGGTAATTGCCCCGGTCGGACAAACAGTTTCACACGGTCGCCTACAATTGGATGGGCAAGCGGTTGCTTCAAATTCTGCTTTGCGAAAATGGGGATCTTCACCATCATTAAGGCTAACCATTAACCAAGGACGATAGCGATAACTAAATCCTAAAGCTTGAGCTTGTTCGCCTAAAGCTTCAGCTTGTGTTAAAGCTTCCTGGGTTATGGCAATTACGGCTGGGTCAGCGGCTACATCAATACAGTCTGCACCCGCTAAGGTGTAAGCCAAGGTTAAACTTCTGACGGCAGGCAAGTGCTGATAACTCGCTCCGCAGATGAGTTTGAACCAGTTACCTTGTTGCAATGCTGTTAAAGGGGAATCATAAGTGTTCACTCTTTCTATCATAACGAAGCAAAAGGACTCCTGAAGCGGTTCTTCATCTAAATTTTTGAGGTAATCAAAAAAAATAAGTTGGGTCAACACCCAACTCATTCGGCTTCACATCAACCTCAAAAATAAGAACAGGGTTCAAGCGGCAACATTAACATCCTTAAGGGGTGTCCATTGCACGACTCGTGCTCCTCCCATCTCCACCACCAACTTGACACGGGGTTCTTGTTGGGGGAGTTGCGTCAAAAAGGCGACTTCTTGACTCGACAAAATATGACCTTCAATGATCCAAAGCACTAAACCTTTGGATTTAGGGGGAAGTTGATCTAACTGTGTATTTAATATGGGGGGGACATAATAAACATTACCCACTGCGGCTTCATTCCCACTGCTTTTTTTGCCTAAGTGGGGAGGACGAACCCCATGAACTCCTGTTAAATATGCAGCCAAGTCTCCGAGTCCCCGTGCAGACAGGTTATAGGTTGTATATCCATGGGCCCGTAACCGACGACGATACCGCCCCTCAAATCCCCCTTCTAGGGGAACATACAGTCCTAAAGCTCCGTATGTTTCTAAATCTCGAATTAGTTTGCTCCCGGTTGTAATCAGTGGCATAACTCGATAATGAACCTCTTTACTAAATCTTTGTTATCTTCGCTTGCAATATTTTGACTTGACACTCTCGGCGCGTAAACGTGCGGAGATTCTTAATTTAGCGACTGACCTTTAAGCGCCGTATCTCTTTCGAGCAATACTCAAACCTTTCAATCGTGAAAAGTCACCCATTGACGAGCCTGACTTACGGCAACCCTAGAGGGTCTATCTCCAAAAGCTTACTAGGATACGACCTAGAGTTCGGGTGTGCCTCACCCTACCTTAATTGATCAAACCCAATTATGGGTTTTCTGGTCTTGAGAATGGGTTGATTCTCTCGCTCGGTTTTACAAGGTTTTCGCTACCCTTGTTGTTACTCTCAAGGAGTTTTCAGGTTCGAGGGGGCCGACTCAAAGCCGCTTCACAACCGCCTACCTTGGGGATTTCAACCCTCTCTATCTTAATCCAAAGCCGATGCTCAAAGCACGGGGTTTTAGACCCAAATTCTCGATAATCTCTCGTCAACCTACGCGCTCATCAAGACTGCTCTTGCTTTTCCAATTTTCCCTAGTGGTGAAACAACCCTTAACCTTGCTCCCCTCAGTTCAATTAAAAATTTTATCAAAGTCGGGATTCGTTCTTGACAGTTGGTAAAAATTACCCTACAATCAAAAATTGTCGCTAATCGGGAAGATGCTGCTAACTTTCTAAAGACTGAACTTAATTCAGGGCGTTAACGTTGTTAGCTCCAATGAATCAGCGATTGGGCAAAAATAGTTAAGCAGTTAAGCCGAATCGGTCAGGAAACAGCAGCAAGGCTGACTTTAAACCCCAAACAAGCTTGGCGCAAGCCACTCATCTGCATGGGATTAAAGATCTGTAACCCACAGGATACTGAGTAGCTTGCTGCTCAAGTCCCAGCGACATACAGGCAGAATCGAGGGAAATCCTTGATCCGCAAACAGCTTAAAACTTGTTGATAGCCTGAAACTGTTCTAAACTCCCCAGGGTTTATCCTCCTTAAACGGTGGGAGACTATTTTGGTGTGTTTAAACATCCACAAGGCATTTTAAATCATGTCTTGTTCATTTCAGCAAGCGGATTCTTCCTCACGGTCGATCCGAACATTATTGTAATGCGTAGAAAAGAGAGGCTAGTTTAAGTGTCTGTAGGTATCCTCGGCACAAAAGTCGGCATGACCCAAGTGTTTGAAGCGGAAAGCGGGAAGGCTATTCCTGTTACCGTGATTCAAGCAGGGCCTTGCACTATTACCCAGATTAAAACCAAACAAACGGATGGTTACACCGCTATTCAACTAGGATACGGTGAAGTTCCTGATAAAAAACGCAAGCTTAATACAACTAAATCTCCCAACAAAGAGGTTAATAAGTATCTCAGTAATGCGGAACAGGGGCATTTAGCCAAATCTGGTGGAACAATGCTGCGCCACCTCAAAGAGTATCGCGTTAGCGATCCCGAAACCTTTGAATTAGGCCAACAACTGAAGGCGGATATTTTCACCCCCGGACAACTGGTGGATGTCAGTGGAACCAGCATGGGTCGTGGCTTCTCCGGTTATCAAAAACGCCATAACTTTAAACGGGGCCCTATGGCTCACGGTTCAAAAAACCATCGTCTTCCCGGTTCAATCGGCCCTGGAACCACCCCAGGACGGGTTTACCCCGGAAAACGCATGGCCGGACACTATGGAGCCAGCCAAGTCACCACTCGCAAATTAACCGTTGTGCGTGTTGATTCCGAACGTAACCTGCTGTTAGTGAAAGGGGCAGTTCCTGGCAAACCCGGTGGTTTGTTGAGTATCGCACCCGCTAACATAGTCGGTGGCAAGTAGAGGAGGAAACAACCATGGTTGATTGTGTAGTCCGAAATTGGCAGGGTGAAAGCGTGGGACAAGCCACCCTTGACCTAAAAGTCGCATCCGAAGAAAATGCCAGCCACGTTGTCCATAGAGCCTTAGTGCGCCAAATGGCGAATGCGCGTCAAGGTACAGCCAGCACTAAAACCCGTTCAGAAGTTCGGGGGGGTGGCCGTAAGCCTTGGCGACAAAAAGGAACCGGGCGCGCTAGGGCGGGTTCTATTCGCTCTCCCTTATGGCGAGGCGGTGGGGTAATTTTTGGGCCAAAACCCAGAGATTATTCTCAAAAAATGAACCGCAAAGAAAGACAGTTAGCATTGCGGACAGCATTTCAAAGTCGCGTCGAAGATCTGATTGTGGTTGAAGAATTCGCCGATCAGTTTGCTCGACCCAAAACCAAAGACTTAGTATCGGCGATGACCCGTTGGGGTGTTGAACCGGAAGCGAGAGTGCTGTTGGTGTTACCTGAGAAACAACCCAACGTTTATCTATCGGGTCGTAACATTCCCAAACTGAGAATGTGCTTGGCGGATAGCCTTAACGTTTATGATGTACTCGCAGCCGACAAAATCGTAACCACAGCTGCTGCCCTTGCCAAAATTCAGGAGGTTTACGGTGACTGAACATTATACCGGCGATCTGATTGATTTGGTCAAGCGCCCGATTGTGACCGAAAAAGCCACAAGGTTAATGGAACTGAATCAGTTCACTTTTGATGTTGATCGCAAGGCGACTAAGCCGATGATCAAACAAGCGATTGAACTGTTATTCCCCGTTAAAGTTAAGGCTGTTAATACCCATATTCCGCCTCGTAAACGTCGTCGGGTCGGTAAGTTTGTAGGGTACAAACCGGGCTACAAACGGGCAATTATTACTCTGGAGGATGGGGAACCTCTGCGGAAAGTCCTGTTCCCAGAGGTATAGAGTTGTCTGTTGTTTGTTGTCTGTCAACTGATAATGCGGATACTTGATAACTGATAACTGATTTAGAATCTAAGGATCAAATATGGGAATTCGTTCATACCGACCCTATACTCCCAGCACTCGCCAACATACCGTTTCCGATTTTGCAGAAATTACCCGTTCTGAACCTGAGCCTTCTTTAACGGTTTCCAAACACCGGGATAAAGGGCGGAATAACCGAGGGGTGATTACCTGTCGCCATCGGGGAGGCGGACATAAAAAACTGTATCGGATCGTTGATTTCCGCCGGGATAAACACAATATCCCTGCTAAAGTTGCTGAGATTGAATACGATCCCAACCGGAATGCTCGGATCGCTCTGGTGTATTACACCGATGGCGAAAAACGCTATATCCTGCATCCCCTTGGACTCAAAGTGGGAACCGTGATTATTTCTGGCCCCGAAGCTCCGATTGAAATTGGCAATGCCCTGCCTTTAGCTAAAATCCCGTTAGGGACAGAAGTGCATAACGTCGAGTTAGTTCCCGGTAAAGGGGGACAAATTGTTCGGGCTGCGGGTGCAACGGCTCAAGTTATGGCAAAAGAAGGGAGCTATGTCACCCTGAAACTGCCATCGGGGGAACAACGAAAAATTCCGGCGAAATGCTACGCCACTATCGGACAAGTGGGCAATATTGATGCTCGTAACATCAGCGTCGGGAAAGCAGGCCGTACCCGTTGGAAAGGCCGTCGTCCTGAAGTTCGCGGTAGCGTCATGAACCCGGTGGATCACCCTCATGGTGGTGGAGAAGGACGGGCACCGATTGGTCGTTCTGGCCCAGTTACGCCTTGGGGTAAACCCGCATTAGGGGCGAAGACTCGCAACAAGAAAAAACGCAGTACCGCTTTAATTGTTCGTCGTCGTCGGAAATCCTCGAAACGGGGTAAAGGTGGACGGCAAACTTAATCAGTAATCAGTAATCGACTGATAACTGATTACTGACAACTGATAACTGATAACTGATAACTGATTACTGTATGTCTCGTTCACTTAAAAAAGGCCCCTTTGTGGCGGATCATCTCCTGAGCAAAGTTGAAAAACTCAATGCCAAGGGAGAAAAACAAGTCATCAAAACTTGGTCAAGAGCATCCACAATTATTCCCCAGATGGTGGGTCATACGATCGCCGTCCATAACGGAAAACAACACGTTCCTGTGTTTGTTACGGATCAAATGGTGGGTCACAAATTAGGGGAATTTGCTCCAACTCGCACCTTTCGGGGTCACGCCAAAAGTGACAAAAAAGCCCGCCGTTAGAAGAGTTGCGATGCTGTCCATTGAATGCCGACTCGGAATTAACATGAACTATGGCTATAGATACTAGCACCGAAGTAAAAGCGATCGCTCGTTACATTCGGATGTCACCTTCCAAAGTAAGACGGGTTTTAGATCAGATTCGGGGACGATCCTATCGAGAAGCGTTGATCATCTTGGAATTCATGCCCTATCGCTCTTGTGAGCCGATTCTCAAGGTTTTGCGCTCGGCGGTCGCTAACGCAGAACACAACCAGGGATTAGATCCAGCGAACTTGGTGATTTCTCAGGCTTACGCCGATCAAGGCCCGACGATTAAACGGTTTAGACCCCGTGCTCAAGGCCGGGCTTACCAAATTCGCAAGCCGACTTGTCATATTGTTGTTGCTGTGGCTCCTCAAGCCGAAAGCTAAGGGCTCTGGTGGCCATGAAGGAATGGAAAAGCTCAAGCCTTTTCGATTCGAGAATTGAAACAAAAACTTCACCCTTAATCTGCTATGGGACAAAAAATTCATCCTGTTGGGTTTCGACTGGGAATTACCCAAGAGCATAGATCTCGTTGGTTTGCTGATTCCAAACAGTATCCTGAACTGTTACAAGAAGATCATACGATTCGGGAATTTGTGCGTAAGGAACTCAACAATGCCGGGATTTCTAAAGTCCGTATTGAACGCAAAGCCGATCAAATTGATTTAGAAGTCCAAACCGCTAGACCTGGTGTTGTAGTTGGTCGGGGGGGAACAGGGATTGAATCTCTGCGCCTGGGCCTTCAGAAAAAACTAGGGTCACATCGCCAAATTCGGATCAATGTCGTGGAGGTTGCCCGGGTTGATGCGGATGCTACTTTGATTGCTGAGTATATCGCTCAACAATTGGAAAAACGGGTGTCCTTCCGTCGAGTCGTGCGTCAGGCGATTACACGGGCACAAAAAGCCGGAATTGAAGGGATCAAAATTCAAGTCAGTGGTCGGTTAAATGGTGCAGAAATTGCCCGAACCGAATGGACTCGTGAAGGCAGGGTTCCTCTGCATACTTTGCGGGCTGATATTGACTACGCCTATTGTACGGCTTTGACTATCTACGGCATTCTGGGTGTTAAAGTTTGGGTCTTCAAGGGCGAAATTATTCCGGGACAAGAGGAAGTGGCTGCCTCAACGACGACTCAACCTCGTCGAAATCGGCAACCTCGTCGTCAGAAATATGACGACCGTTCTAACGAAGGATAAAGAGATTGTTGTTTGTTATCTATTTACTGATAACTGATAACAGACGCGCCATGGCGCGTCTCTACACTGATAACTGATAACTGATACGATCATGTTAAGTCCCAGAAGAACAAAATTCCGCAAACAACAGCGTGGCCGGATGAAAGGTCAAGCCACTCGCGGTAATGATCTAAACTTCGGTGATTTTGCACTGCAAGCCTTAGAACCCTGTTGGATTACCTCTCGTCAAATTGAAGCGGCTCGTCGAGCGATGACCCGTTATATTCGTCGGGGCGGCAAAATTTGGATTCGGATTTTCCCGGATAAACCTGTGACGATGCGGGCTGCTGAAACCCGGATGGGTTCGGGGAAAGGGGCTCCTGAATATTGGGTGGCTGTGGTGAAACCCGGTCGGGTGCTGTTTGAAATTGCAGGAGTTTCCGAAGAAATTGCACGGGAAGCGATGCGGTTAGCGGCGTTTAAATTGCCGATTAAAACCAAGTTTGTTGCTCGTTCCGTTGAGGAAGAAGCTCAGTAAATCTATTGTTAACAGTAGTCGATACTGTCAACCCTAAAGGATTCAGTTATGTCTTTTCCTAAAGTCGAAGAAGCAAGACAGTTGAATGATGAAGAACTGTCTCAGCAAATCTTAGAAGTCAAAAAACAATTGGCTAACCTGCGTTTACTTAAAGCGACAGGGCGTTTAGAAAAAACCCATGAATTTAAGCATATTCGCCATCGTTTAGCTCAATTGAAAACGGTGGAACGGGAACGCCAAATCAGTAATCAGTTATCAGTGATCAGTGATCAGTGATCAGACGTTTGGTGAAGGGTTAATTGTTGATGGCTGATTATTAGTCGTTGGTTTTTATCAACTCTTAACTGTTAACTAATAGCTGATAACTATTAACTGATAACTGATAACTGATAACTGATAACTGATTTTGGAGTACAGTAATGGCAGTAAAAGAACGAGTTGGCTTGGTCGTTAGTAACAAAATGGATAAAACGGTGGTTGTAGCGGTGGAAAACCGTTCTCCCCATCCTAAATACGGCAAAATTGTTGTTAAAACGAAACGATATAAAGCCCACGACGAAAATAACGATTGTCAAGAAGGTGATCGAGTTCGGATTTCTGAAACTCGTCCTTTAAGTAAAACCAAACGCTGGAATGTGGTCGAAATTCTCAGCGATAAAAGCAAAACTGATCTGTAGAGACTTGAGCTTTCAACTCTCTATAAGGAATCGTCATACCTGAGAGGGAAAAAATAAGACTATGATCCAAGTTCAAACGATTCTTAATGTTGCTGACAATAGCGGTGCACGAAAATTAATGTGTATTCGCGTATTAAAAGGTGGCAACTGTCGTTATGGCGGCATTGGTGATGTCATCATTGCTGTTGTTAAAGATGCTATCCCCAATATGGCGGTCAAAAAATCCGATGTTGTTCGGGCTGTAATTGTTCGGACTCGTCACAGTTTACGCCGGGATAGTGGCATGAGTATTCGGTTTGATGACAATGCGGCTGTAATTATCAACGCCGATGGTAATCCCAGAGGAACTCGTGTATTTGGCCCTGTAGCGCGGGAACTACGGGATAAGAATTTCACCAAAATTGTTTCTCTTGCACCGGAGGTTCTTTAATGTCCAAGAAAACAACATCCGATAAATCCCAACGGTATAAAATGCACGTTAAAAAAGGCGACACCGTGCAGGTGATTACCGGTAGCGATCGAGGAAAGGTTGGAGAGATCCTACGAGTTCTCCCTAAAGTGAGCAAAGTCGTTGTTAAAGATGTTAACGTGAGAACCAAGCACGTTAAACCTCGTCAAGAGGGTGAATCCGGTCAAATTACGACCTTTGAAGCTCCGATTCATAGTTCTAACGTCATGCTGTATTCCACCAAAGAAAACGTTGCCAGTCGGGTGTGTTATACCTTTACCGACGACGGCCGCAAGGTGAGAATGTTGAAAAAAACTGGTGAAATTATTGATTAAAGAGGGAACAGGGAACAGGGAACAGGGAACAGGCAATTACCCATTACCCATTACCTATTACCCATTCGCAATTCGTAATTGCAACTGTCAACAATTATCCTGACAAAGCCCAGGGTTCATAAAGAGCAACAACTATGGTAGCTAAACTCAAGACGATCTACTTGGACAAAATCGTTCCCAAAATGATGGATCAGTTCAAATATGAAAATATCCATCAAGTGCCTAAGATTGTTAAAATCACGGTCAACCGGGGTTTAGGCGAAGCTTCTCAAAATGCCAAAGCTTTAGAGTCCTCCATCAATGAATTAGCTGTGATTACGGGACAAAAACCCGTTGTCACCCGCGCTAAAAAAGCCATTGCCGGGTTCAAAATTCGCAAAGGAATGCCCGTCGGTGTGATGGTAACCTTACGTTCAGACCGGATGTATGCCTTCTTAGATCGACTGATCAATTTATCTTTGCCTCGGATTCGTGATTTTCGCGGCGTCAGTGGCAAGAGTTTTGATGGTCGAGGAAATTACAGTTTGGGTGTCCGAGAACAATTGATCTTTCCTGAAATTAACTATGACAGTATTGATCAAATTCGAGGCTTAGATATTGCAATTGTGACCACAGCCAAAACCGACGAAGAAGGGCGAGCCTTGCTCAAAGAAATGGGAATGCCCTTCCGGGACAGCTAGTGTGGAACAGGCATCTTGCCTGTAACTTAAAGTAACTGAGGAAACTATGGCGGCAAACGATACCATTGCGGATATGTTGACGCGCATTCGCAATTCTTGCATGGCGCGGCATCAAACTACACAAATTCCTTCTACAAAAATGACCCGTAGTATTGCCCAAGTTCTTAAACAAGAAGGCTTTATTGGGGATTTTGAAGAAACTGGCGAAGGCATTAAAAAATACTTGGTTGTCTCTCTCAAGTACAACTCTAAAACGAAGGCTCCCACCATTCAGAAGTTACAGCGAGTCAGCCGACCGGGTTTGCGAGTGTATCGCAACCGCAAAGAACTCCCTCGCGTTTTAGGTGGAATTGGTGTAGCTATTATTTCTACATCTCGCGGGGTGATGACTGACCGAGAAGCTCGACGTCAAGGACTCGGTGGTGAAGTGCTTTGTTACATTTGGTAGTTGTAAGAGTGTCCGTTGTCTGTTGAGCGTTGAGGTGTTCATTGTCAACTGTCAACCGTCAACTGTCAACCGTCAACTGTCAACCGTTAACTGTCAACAAATAGATAACTATGTCTAGAATTGGTAAACGTCCAATTTCCGTACCTAAGCAAGTCACCCTTACCATTAATGGTCAACACGTGACTGTTAAAGGCCCCAAGGGTGAGCTTTCTCGTGTTCTCCCCCCCGAAGTCGTAGTGGAACAGGATGGAGAAACCGTCAATGTCAAACGAGCTTCCGAGTCTCGGACTGCTCGTCAGCGTCATGGCCTTTGTCGAACCCTCGTGTCCAACATGGTCGAAGGGGTTTCTAATGGGTTTGAACGTCGTTTAGAAATCCAAGGGGTGGGTTATCGGGCCTCCGTGCAAGGGACAAACCTAGTGTTAAACGTGGGTTACAGTAAACCCGTAGAAATGATACCGCCGGAAGGCATTCGCGTTGCTGTTGAAAATAACACGAACGTGATCATTAGCGGGATTGACAAAGAAATTGTCGGTAATATGGCCGCCCGCGTTCGGGCTGTGCGTCCCCCAGAACCTTATAAAGGCAAAGGCATTCGTTATCAAGGCGAAGTGGTCAGACGTAAAGCTGGTAAAACTGGTAAGGGTGGGAAAAAATAAACTATGAAACTAACTCGTCAAGAATCCCGTGATCGTCGTCATCGTAGAGTTCGGGTCAAGGTAGTTGGCACTGCTGAACGTCCTAGATTAGCAGTGTTTCGCTCCAACCAGCACATTTATGTGCAGGTGATAGATGATACCCAGCATCACACTTTAGTTGCAGCTTCTACGGTGGAACCCGGTTTTAAATCCGAAGATTTATCGGGTGCAACCTGCGACGCTTCTGTCAAGATTGGCCAGTTAATTGCTGAACGGGCTGTGGCGAAAGGCATCAAACAAGTCGTTTTTGATCGGGGTGGATATATCTATCACGGTCGCGTCAAAGCTTTAGCCGATGCCGCCCGAGAAGCTGGACTAGACTTCTAATCAGGTTGGCTATGTTCGGTGGTAGAGACGCGCCATGGCTCGTCTGTACACAGTCAACCCCTCAATCGTAAAAGTTGTTCAGGATATTAAAACTATGGCAGAGCAGCAGCAACAGCAGCGTCGTAAAAAAAGTAATCGCACTAAAGAAAAAGAAACTGAGTGGCAAGAACGGGTTGTCCAAATCCGTCGGGTTACTAAAGTGGTCAAAGGCGGTAAAAAACTCAGTTTCCGGGCTGTGGTGATTGTCGGTAATGAAAAAGGCCAAGTTGGTGTCGGTGTCGGTAAAGCCGCCGATGTCATTGGAGCCGTAAGAAAAGGGGTCGCAGACGGCCGTAAAAACGTTGTAGAAGTCCCCTTAACCAAATCCAATTCGATTCCCCATCCGGTTAATGGTGAAGGGGGAGGCGCTCAAGTCATGATGCGTCCTGCGGCTCCGGGGACAGGGGTAATTGCTGGGGGAGCGGTGCGTACTGTTCTGGAATTAGCAGGGGTTCGCAATATCTTAGCTAAACAGCTGGGTTCGAGCAATCCTCTGAATAATGCCAGAGCTACGATTCATGCTTTAAAATCATTACGAACCTTTGCAGACGTGGCCAAAGAGCGGGGCATTCCCATTGAGCATCTTTACGCCTAATTCCATTATTCATCTGAAACAGTTCAAGTAGAAGCAATCATGAGACTCAACGATGCTATACCCAAACCTGGCTCTCGCAAACGCGGTCGTCGCCTAGGTCGTGGGATCTCTGCTGGTCAAGGCGCAAGCTCTGGAAAAGGGATGCGGGGTCAAAATTCTCGTTCCGGTCGCAGTACCCGCCCTGGCTTTGAAGGAGGTCAAAATCCTCTCTATCGTCGCCTTCCTAAACTTAAAGGCTTTCCTCTCGTTAATCGTAAACAATACACTACGATTAATGTAGGTCAGTTGGCATCTTTGAGTGCCAATACTGAAGTTACCCTGAATTCCCTGTTAGAAGCGGGACTCTTAACCGGATCTCGTGGCCCTCTGAAAATTTTAGGGCATGGGGAACTGAATGTGGCACTGCGGATCGAAGCGGCAGCCTTTACCCAAGGCGCTCGTACCAAAATTGAAGCCGCAGGTGGGACTTGTCAGTTACCAGTCAACAGTAATCAGTTATCAGTGTAAGAGTTAATAGCCAACAACTATTACCTAGTAACTGATGGCTGATAACTAATAACTGTTGACTGATAACTAATAACTGATCACTGATCACTGATAACTGATAACTGATTATGGTCGTTAGTCGAGACAAAGCGCCAACTGCACAGGAAACCTTCTTGCAGATGGCACAAGCTGCTGGTCTAAGAGGTCGGATTTTAGTCACCATTGGTTTACTGATTCTGGTGCGTGTGGGGGTATTCATCCCCATTCCCGGAATTGATCGGGCCAGTTTTTCTGCGGCGATTCAGAATAGTCCGGTGATTGGATTCCTCGATTTATTTTCTGGAGGCGGACTGTCGGCTCTGGGAATTTTTGCACTGGGGATTTTGCCCTATATTAATGCCTCCATCATCATGCAATTGATGACGGCGGCTTTACCCAGTCTCGAAGATCTACAAAAAAATGAGGGAGAAGCCGGACGCCGGAAGATTTCTCAAATTACTCGTTATGTCGCTTTAGGGTGGGCACTGTTACAAAGCGTGGGGATTGCCTTATGGATTAATCCCTTTGCCAATAACCCCGGCATCTTGTTCCAGGTTCAAGTGGTTCTTGCCCTGGCAGCCGGATCAATGTTTGTCATGTGGCTCTCGGAACTGATTACCGAACGGGGCATTGGCAACGGTGCTTCTTTACTGATTTTTCTGGGTATTGTGGCGGTTTTACCGACATCCCTGGGTAATACCTTTGAGTTAGCCCAAAGCGGAGATCAGGCAATTGTGGGTCGTGTGATTCTGCTGTTAATCGTTTTCCTAGCGATGATCGTGGGGATTGTGTTTGTTCAGGAAGGGACACGACGAATTCCGATTGTTTCTGCTCGTCGCCAAGTCGGTCGTAAATTATACCGAGAAAAAACCAGCTATCTGCCTCTACGCTTAAATCAAGGCGGGGTGATGCCGATTATTTTTGCCTCGGCGGTTTTGGTCTTACCGGCTTCCCTGGCTCAATTTACAAACAATCCGATTCTGGTTAACCTGGCAACCGCTTTAACACCGAGTGGTTCCCCTTGGGCTTATGCCATTTTCTATTTATTCCTGATTGTGTTCTTTAGCTATTTCTATGCTTCATTAATTATGAATCCTATAGATATGGCACAGAACCTTAAGAAAATGGGGGCTAGTGTTCCGGGTATTCGTCCAGGTCGTGCTACCAGTGAGTATATTGAGCGGGTTTTAAATCGCTTGACCTTTTTGGGAGCTATCTTTTTAGGGTTAGTTGCCATTATCCCAACCATCGTTGAGAGTGCTACACGAGTTCCTACTTTCCGGGGCTTTGGCGCCACCTCTCTCCTGATTTTGGTAGGGGTAGCCATTGATACGGCTAAACAGGTACAAACCTACGTGATTTCTCAACGATATGAAGGAATGGTGAAACGATAGTGCACTTGATTTTTCTAGGCCCTCCAGGGTCGGGAAAGGGGACTCAAGCAGGCCAGATTTCTGCCAAGTTTACAGTGCCTCATATCTCGACCGGTGAAATTTTACGCACCCATGTCAATCAAGAAACTGATCTGGGTCAAAAAGCTAAGGATTATATGGATCAAGGGGAATTAGTCCCTGATGATTTGATCTTGGATATGGTTGTCCATCGTCTTGAGCAATCTGATGCCCAGAACGGTTGGATTTTAGATGGGTTTCCTCGAAATATTTCTCAAGCGGACTTCGTGGCAACCACTATTATCCCGGCTGACAGTCACCCCAAAGAATTAGTCAGAGAACTTAGAGTGATTAACTTAGATGTTCCTGATGATATTCTGGTACAGCGATTGTTAGCCCGAGGACGTCAGGATGATCATGAGGAAATCATTCGTCACCGCTTGCAAGTGTATCGGGAACAAACGGCTCCCTTAATTGATTACTATGACGAGCGAGGACAACTTTATCACATTGATGGAGACCGCTCCATCCATGATGTTACTGAAGAGTTAACCCAGATTGTTACCGCTTAGGACATCGCTGGCTCTTAAAGGGTAAGTTGTTTTCAGGAGTTCTCTACAAGCTCAATGTCTGTAGAGTCAGGTCATTTGACTAAACTTCCTCCAGTTTGACCCGTCAACATCTCCCCTTAGCCCTGGGTTGACCCTGGATTTCTCAGGAAATTTAGGGAAAAAGATTGACAAAAAACAGAGATTACGCTCAATTTTTTGATAAAATCTGTTAAGAAATGGGTTTGAACTCGAATTTCTGAACGTCGTCAGAGGAGCAAATCTCGGTCTTCTGTTGATCGAGGGGACAGATTGTTGAATTGAGGTAAAAATAACTTGGCTAAACAAGATCTCATTGAAATGGAAGGGACAGTCACTGAATCCCTTCCTAATGCTATGTTTCGCGTAGACTTGGATAATGGGTTTAATGTCTTGGCGCACATTTCGGGCAAAATTCGTCGGAATTACATTAAGATTTTGCCGGGAGATCGCGTCAAAGTGGAATTAACCCCCTATGACCTCACCAAAGGTAGAATCACCTATCGTCTACGCAAAAAATAGATGGAAATCTTATCCCTTAGCCTTTGGGGTAAGGGTTAGACTAGATAAAAATCAGGTTTTCAGTGATATAATAATAAATTTGTTGTAGTGTCGCCCAAATTGGCATGAAAGTTCGAGCATCAGTCCGCAAAATTTGTGAAAAGTGTCGCGTCATTCGCCGTCGAGGACGAGTGATGGTGATTTGTTCTAACCCCAAGCATAAGCAACGCCAAGGCTAACACCCTGGGTGATTCGGCGAGGACTGGCTCTGGGTCTTCCTGAACACAGGAAAACGAAACAGACTCAAGATTTCAAACTGCTGCGATTCACGCCTAGCTTTGAACCCGCCTAGATCCTGGTTAAGTCTTTAAGGAGTAGCTACAATTATGCTCCTTCCCACGCGAAAGAGTGTGCAGTATCCATCTAAACCGTAGCTTCAACTTGCATTCAGGACTCAAGCCCTTCAGCCGATTGGGGATCAATTAATTGCCTATCATTCTACTGCATGATTTAGGCATTGTTGTGATTGTACATTTTAAAGGGAGACGTTCATTGTGGCACGGATAGCCGGAGTAGACCTTCCACGGGATAAACGTGTTGAAATCGGTCTGACTTACATTTATGGAATTGGACTTTCACGGTCTCAACAAATCATCAAAGACACGGGTGTCAATCCTGATATCCGCGTTAAAGATTTGAGTGATGCTGATGTTGCAGCCCTACGCGCCGCCGTTCAACTGTATCAGGTGGAAGGGGATCTGCGACGGATGGAGGCGATGAATATTAAACGCCTCATGGATATTGGTACCTATCGCGGGCGTCGTCATCGTCTAGGTCTGCCTGTGCGCGGTCAACGCACGCGGACAAATGCGAGAACCCGTCGAGGCGTTCGCCGTACCGTTGCGGGCAAGAAAAAAGCAGCCGCTAAGAAATAATTAGGCAGGGCGTTTCCAACGACAGAAACTGCTGATTAAACTCCAGCAGCGTTCTGAATTCACAGAACAAGAAAATCGTAAACGAGATTACTATGGCGCGACAAACGAAAAAAACAGGGCCTAAAAAGCAAAAACGTAACGTCCCCAATGGGGTAGCCTACATCCAATCCACCTTTAACAATACGATTGTAACGATTACTGACCCCAATGGAGAGGTCATTTCTTGGGCTTCTGCCGGGTCTACGGGATTTAAAGGGGCTAAAAAGGGGACTCCTTTCGCTGCACAAACCGCAGCAGAAAACGCGGGACGCCGAGCCAATGATCAGGGAATGCGTCAGATTGAAGTCATGGTCAGTGGCCCAGGTGCGGGTCGAGAAACCGCGATTCGTGCGTTGCAAGGGGCTGGTTTAGAAATTACCCTGATTCGAGATATTACTCCAATTCCCCATAATGGTTGCCGTCCCCCGAAACGACGTCGCGTTTAAGTGCAGCTTTGCCAAGCTGTACAGGCGCAAGTGGGTCGCGTCTCTACTAGCAAGAATGAACCAAAACGCTTAGTTTCATTCTTTGCCTTATACTGTCAATTCATTTTGGGGTTCAATGGAGAAGGGAGGTCCATCGGTGGCGCAGTTTAAGATTGAGTGTATTGAATCGAACACTGATACAGACCGGAGTCAGTACGGAAAATTTGTCTTGGAACCTTTAGAACGGGGTCAAGGGACAACGGTTGGTAATGCCCTAAGACGGGTTTTACTCTCGAACTTAGAAGGATCAGCGATTACATCAGTCAGGGTTGCTGGTGTGAATCATGAGTTCGCAACGATGACAGGGGTTAGGGAAGATGTTTTGGAAATTCTGCTCAACCTCAAAGAAGTTGTTCTCAAAAGCTATACCCATCAAAAACAAATCGGTCGCTTACTTGTCCAAGGCCCAGCGACGGTAACCGCAGGTCATTTTGATTTACCGTCCGAGGTTGAGGTCGTAGACAAAAACCAATATATCGCTACCCTGGCTCCTGGAGCAACCTTGGAAATGGAATTCCAAGTTGAGAAAGGAACGGGATATCGGGCTGTTGAGCGCAGCCGAGATGAGGCAACCGCTTTGGATTTTCTCCAAATCGATGCCGTGTTTATGCCTGTACGAAAAGTCAATTACACCGTTGAGGATGCACGGGTCGGGGGGTCTTTAGAAAAAGACCGACTGATCATGGAAATTTGGACAAATGGGAGTTTCTCACCCCAAGAAGCCCTGAGCCAAGCTGCCAATATTCTGGTGGATTTGTTCACCCCGTTGAAAGATATTACGCTGGAATCGATTAAAAGTGACCAGAATGATGATATCGATCCGACCAGCCAAATCCCTATTGAAGAACTTCAGTTGTCGGTTCGAGCTTACAACTGCCTCAAACGCGCTCAAATCAACTCAGTAGCAGACTTACGAGATTATACTCAAGAAGACCTATTAGAAATTAAAAACTTCGGTCAGAAGTCTGCTGAAGAAGTCATCGAGGCGTTACAAAAACGCTTAGGAATTACGCTGCCTCAAGAACGAGCCTCTAAACCGGCGGCTTCATCACCTTGAGAAGCTAGTTTGACTGAATTCAGTAAACAGTAATCAGTAATCAGTAATCAGTCAAAAGAAAATATAACCCTAAACTCTTGTACTGATAACTGATAACTGATAACTGATAACTGATTTAACCCACTCAATCATTTTCTACCTTAAGGTAATTATGCGTCATCGTTGTCGTGTTCCCCAATTGGGCAAACCTGCGGATCAGCGTAAAGCACTGTTGCGATCGCTGGCAACCGAACTTATTCGTCATGGTCGAATCACCACCACGAAAGCTAGAGCGAAAGCGGTACAATCAGAAGCAGAAAAAATGATTACCCTGGCCAAAGACGGTTCCTTAGCAGCCCGTCGCCAAGCTATGGGGTATATCTATGACAAACAACTGGTTCATGCCTTATTTGAGGGAGCCCAAGAACGGTATGGTTCACGCAATGGGGGTTACACCCGTGTTGTTAGAACCGTCAGCCGTCGGGGAGATAATTCACAAATGGCGATTATTGAATTGGTGTAGAAACCCAGAGCGCTGTTGACCATTGGCGGTTGGCAGTTAAGGGTCAACGGTTAAGCCTGGGGTTAATCCCTCCATTGCATAACAAATAATGGATCAACAGCGTATTGCCTTAGTGATTCAGTATCAGGGAACTCACTTTCAAGGTTGGCAACGACAACCGAATCAACGGACAGTCCAGCAGGAAATTGAAACCGCGATCGCGACGGTACAGACGCGCCATGGCGCGTCTCTAACTCCCGTGACACTGCACGCGGCGGGTCGCACGGATACGGGGGTTCATGCGGCGGCCCAAGTAGCGCACTTTGATGCACCCAGCCATATCCCAGCTTATCGTTGGGCGACCATTCTCAACAATCGCTTATCGGAGGATGTGTTGATTCGGTCATCTGCCTCTGTTCCCGACCCTTGGCACGCTCGGTTTTCGGCCAAATGGCGTCGATATCGGTACACCCTCTATACCGATCCTCGACCCAACTTATTTGTCCGTCCTTTCACTTGGCATTACTACCATCATCCGTTGGATGAACAGTTAATCCAATCCGCCTTAGAGCAATTACTGGGATATCACCATTTATCTGCGTTTCAACGCAGTGGCACATCCCGCCCCCATGCTTGGGTAGACGTACAATTTGTGAGTTGTCAACGCCAAGACCCCTTCATCCATATTGAAGTGCAAGCGAGTGGATTTTTATATGGAATGATGCGACTGTTAGTCGGTTTGCTGGTACAGGTCGGAAACGGGGAACGCTCCTTAGAGGAGTTTCGAGACATCTGGGTTCAAGAACGCCGAGAAGTCGTTAAATATGCAGCCCCAGCCCAAGGGCTTTGTTTATTGCGAGTGGGTTATCCAGAGTTTCCCTTTGATCAAGCCGTTTGGTTTGATACCTTTCCTAAATTTGTTGTGGGTTGATGGTTGACGGTCAACAGAGACCTGACACCCCACTTAACAAACAGGCAAGATGCCTGTTCCACACAACCGATTTATTCTTAAACTTAAGGACAATCAAGAATGAGCACAAAAACCTTCCTTCCTTCAGAGACATCCCTAGAGCCGAAATGGTATGTCATCGATGCGGCTGACCAACGTTTAGGTCGTTTAGCCAGCGAAGTCGCCTGCATTATTCGGGGAAAAAATAAACCCATTTACACCCCTCACATGGACACGGGTGACTTTGTGATTATTGTGAATGCGGAAAAAATTCAAGTGACGGGTAAAAAACGGACTCAAAAACTGTATCGCCGTCACTCTGGTAGACCGGGGGGCATGAAAATCGAAACCTTTGACAAATTGCAAGCCCGGATACCCGAACGCATTATTGAGAAAGCCGTTAAAGGGATGTTACCCAAAAATACCCTGGGACGGAACCTGTTTACTAAACTAAAAGTATATGCAGGGCCGGATCATCCCCATCAAGCTCAAAAACCCGAAACTTTAACACTCAATACAATTCCTACAGGAGGTAATTAATGCAAGCAACCGATACTGGCCGTGCCGTTTATTGGGGAACAGGCCGTCGTAAGTGTTCTGTGGCAAGAGTTCGTCTGGTTCCTGGCACAGGCAAATTAACGATTAATGGTAAAGAGGGCGATTTGTATTTGCAATACAACATGGGCTATCTGGCTGCGGCTAAAGCTCCCCTGGACACCCTGGGACTGGAAAATGAATATGATATTTTAGTCAGTGTCAAGGGTGGGGGTTTAACCGGTCAAGCCGAGTCTATCCGTTTAGGGGTAGCCCGTGCCTTATGTGAACTTAGCCCGGATAACCGCAAACCGCTCAAAACCGAGGGCTACTTAACCCGTGACCCCCGTGCCACAGAGCGGAAAAAATATGGTTTACGCAAAGCACGTAAAGCCCCTCAATACTCCAAACGGTAAACCGATACAAGGTTTACGCCCCTTGGGGAACAGAATCTCCGTTAAAATTGTAATTGAACACTTTGTAAATTTAGAACATTACTCGCCATGCCTAAACCTGGTATTCATCCCGAATGGTATCCAGAGGCTGAAGTTTATTGCAACGGTGAATTAGTCACAACCGTTGGTTCTACTCAGCCTCGGCTTTATGTTGATGTGTGGTCAGGAAATCATCCTTTCTACACCGGAACTCAGAAACTCTTAGATACGGAAGGACGTGTTGAGCGCTTCCTTCGGAAGTACGGCATGATGGATGATAAGCAAGCCCAAAAATAGCGAGGTTGTCGTTTGTCTGTCGTCTGTTGTCTGTAGTTTTCTCTACTGACAACTGACTTTTTCCATTTTGGCAGGGCATTCGGCGCTGATTTCAAGTTGAACTCAGCCCTCCCCCAGCCTTTGATTTGATTGAGAGGTTCAATACCTCTGACAACTGACAACTGACAACTGACAACTGACAAAGGACAACAAAATGGCTGATGCTTATCTTGTTGATAAACTTAAATCCATTGAACAAACTTTCAATGAGTTAACCCTGCGTTTAGCTGATCCTGATATTGCCACTGACCCGGATGAATTTCAACGGGTAGCTAGAGCTCGCTCCTCAATGGAAGAAATTGTGGTGGCTTATCAAGATTGGAAAACGGCTCAAGAACAACTTCAGGGTGCTCGTCAAGTGATGAAGGAAGCTGGAGAAGACCCGGAAATGCGGGAAATGGCTTCTCTGGAAGTAGCGGAGTTAGAAACCCAAATTAACCAACTGGAAATTCTACTCAAAATTCTGTTACTCCCCCGTGACCCCAATGATGAGAAAAACATCATGTTGGAAATTCGGGCTGGAACAGGAGGGGAAGAAGCCAGTATTTGGGCCGGGGATTTAGTGCGAATGTATACCCGATATGCGGAAAGCCAACGTTGGCGGGTGAGTATGGTGAGCGAGTCTCTGGCGGATATGGGTGGCTTTAAGGAAGCGATTTTAGAAATCCAAGGGGATAGCGTTTATAGCAAACTCAAGTTTGAAGCAGGTGTTCACCGGGTTCAGCGCGTTCCGGTAACGGAAGCTGGGGGCCGGGTTCATACTTCTACGGCAACGGTGGCGGTGATGCCGGAAGTGGATGAAGTGGACGTCGAAATTGATCCCAAGGATATTGAGATGACCACGGCTCGTTCCGGGGGTGCGGGAGGTCAAAACGTGAACAAGGTGGAAACGGCGGTTGACCTATTCCATAAACCTACGGGTATTCGGATTTTCTGTACCGAAGAGCGCAGTCAATTACAAAACCGGGAACGGGCGATGCAAATTTTACGGGCGAAGTTGTACGAAGCAAAACTGCGGGAACAACAAGAGGCTGTAACGTCGATGCGTCGTTCCCAGGTAGGAACGGGGTCACGTTCTGAGAAAATCCGTACTTATAACTATAAAGACAATCGCGTGACTGATCATCGCTTAGGTGAAAATTTTCCTCTGGCTACAATTTTGGAGGGAAATTTAGAAAATGTACTGGGTGCCTGTATTGCTAAAGATCAAGAAGAACGGTTAGCTGAATTAGCAAACTCCACATCTAATCCCGTTTCAGTGTAATTCAAGGGGTTTTGGCTTTACTGTTGAGATTATGTTCTCCCAGTGAGTCAGTCCTAATTGCAGCAAGTGCGAGAACTCATCGGAGTCTCGCCTTTTTTTGACATTAAGCACCACTCCTATTCAATATTTTCTCCCTAGAACCTATTTTTGGGGGTAAATGCAGTCCTCTTGCGCGCTTTAAGATAGAATTGAAGTTACAATTAATGGTTATCCTAAACTCCAAATTTTATCTAATTTTATTTTAGTTTCCTAGAGATCAAGATATGCCGCAAAGCAAACTGAAACTCATGGTGGTTGATGATGAGCGAGATAATCTCGATCTGCTCTATCGAACATTTCGGCGGGAATTTCAGGTATTTAGAGCCGATAGTCCTTCTAGTGCCATGAATATTCTCGATACAGAAGGAGAAATGGCGGTGATTATTTCGGATCAAAGTATGCCTGAAATGACAGGAATTCAATTTTTTACCCTGGTAACAGACCGTTTCCCTGATACAATTAGGGTTCTACTAACGGGTTATTCTGAAGATGCTTTAGAGTTGGATTCGGAAACGATAACATCAACTTTGATTTTTAAATGTATTACAAAGCCCTGGGAGCCGGAAGCATTTAAAGCTATTATTCAAAAGGCAGTAGAAACTTATAAAGCCAGCAAGGAGAAAGAGCATAATAAAACTTAAAGGGTTAAACTAGATAGGAAATAAACAGATTATTTTTTAATTTAAAGTTTGGCTTTCATAAACTAACAATTATACTCAAGGAAATTAAAATGTTACGACTTGAACATATCAGTAAAATTTATTCTACAGGTTTAGTTCTTAAAGATATTAATTGGGAAGTAAAACCGGGCGATCGCGTGGGTTTAGTTGGGGTGAATGGGGCGGGAAAATCAACTCAATTAAAAATTATTGCGGGGGAAATGGAACCGACTTCTGGGGAAATTATTCGTCCCGCAAGTTTAAAAATTGCCTATTTAACTCAAGAATTTGAAGTTAATCCCACTCATACGGTTCGTGAAGAGTTTTGGACAGTCTTTGAAGCTGCAAATCAGATTCATGAATCTTTGACCCAGGTACAACATGAAATGCAAACAGCAACTCCAGAGGAGTTAGATCAATTAATTAAAAAATTAGATCGTTTACATCGAGAATTGGAAGCCATTGGCGGGTATACATTGGAATCTCAAATTGAGAAAATATTACCGGAAATGGGGTTTGATTCAGAAGATGGCGATCGCTTAGTCAGCGCCTTTAGTGGCGGTTGGCAAATGCGAATGAGTTTAGGAAAAATTTTACTTCAAGAACCGGATTTATTATTATTAGATGAACCGACAAACCATTTAGATTTAGAAACGATTGAATGGTTAGAAACCTATCTCAAAGGCTTAACAACGCCGATGGTAATTGTTTCCCATGACCGAGAATTTTTAGATCGCCTTTGTACTCAAATTGTTGAAACAGAACAAGGGGTTTCTAAAACTTATTTAGGGAATTATTCGGCTTATTTACAACAAAAAGAAGAAGCCGAATTAGCTCAATTAAGTGCCTATGAACGGCAGCAAAAAGAGTTAGAAAAACAACAAGCTTTTATTGAACGATTTCGAGCCAGTGCCACCCGCAGTACCCAAGCAAAAAGCCGGGAAAAACAACTGGATAAAATAGAACGAATTGAAGCTCCTACGTCCTACTCCCCCACCTTAAAATTCCGGTTTCCGTCGGCAGTGAGAAGTGGGCGAGAAGTGGTCAATATTAAAGATTTAACTCATTTTTATGATGATAAAATCTTATTTTTAGGAACAGAATTATTAGTTGAACGGGGCGATCGCATTGCCTTTTTAGGGCCGAATGGTTGTGGAAAATCGACATTACTGCGTTTAATTATGGGGTTAGAAGCACCCACAGAAGGCACTGTTAGTTTGGGAGAACATAATGTTATTCCGGGCTATTTTGAACAGAATCAAGCGGAAGCTTTAGATTTAGAAAAAACGGTTATGGAAACCATTCATGATGAAGTCCCTGAGTGGAAAAATGAAGAGGTTCGGACTTTATTAGGACGGTTTTTATTTAGCGGAGATACGGTTTTTAAACAAGTTGGGGCGTTAAGTGGAGGGGAAAAAGCGCGTTTAGCTTTAGCGAAATTATTACTGCAACCCGTGAATTGTTTAATTTTAGATGAACCCACAAACCATTTAGATATTCCGGCTAAGGAAATGCTGGAGGAAGCTTTACAACATTATGAGGGTACGGTTTTAATTGTTTCCCATGACCGTTATTTTATTTCTCGTGTTGCTAATAAAATAGTTGAAATTCGAGAGGGAGAGTTTCGGGTTTATTTAGGGGATTATCATTATTATCTCGATAAACTGGAAGAAGAAAAAGAACAAGCCCGTTTAGCTAAATTGGAAGCGGAAAAGGCAGCTAAAAAAGCAGCGAAGGATGCGAAGAAAAAAGCTAAGGCTAAGGGGAAATGATGACTCTCCAAAATTGAAGAAACAATACAGAAATGGGGACAAAAACATGAGTGTAACTTTTCCAATTCAAGCAATTAAACTCACTCCGGGTAGCCAGATTACTATTTCTAACCTGTCTTGGCAAGATTTTGAACAAGTTTTGATCGACTTAGGAGAAAAACGCAGCAGTCGCGTTGCTTACTACCGAGGAACCCTAGAAATTATGTCTCCTTTGGCTATCCATGAACGTCCCCACCGGATTATCGGTTATATTCTAACAACAATTCTTGATATTCAAGAGCGAGATTGGGAGGATTTTGGTTCAACAACTCTCAAACGTCCACCTGTTGCTGGAATAGAACCAGATACCTGCTTTTATATCGAAAACGTCCAACGGGTGCAAGGTTGTACCCATTTAGATTTAAAACAGTATCCACCCCCAGACTTAGCAATAGAGGCAGATGTCACCTCTAAAACAACATTAGAAGCCTACGAAGCCATCGGAGTTCCTGAAGTTTGGATTTATCGAAATCAACAGTTAAAAATTTATTTACTTTCTGAACAAGGCTACACTGAAACGGTTAATAGTCCGACCTTTCCTGAGTTATCTCTAACAGAAATTATTCCCCAACTGGTGCAAAAAGCGATTGATCAAGGAACGAGCAAAATGTTACGAGAATTAAGAAACGAATTACAGTAAAAGTAACTTTAAAAAACCAAGTTAGTTAGGATTATAGCGTTATGATCAAGATTATTAACCCCAAAAAACTGTAGGGATCAATTAACGCCCGTTGACCCCTACAAAGATCCAAGATAATGAACTATCTGTTACCTTTAACAACTACTGTTGTAGAATCAAAGAATTGTTCTTGAGGAATATTGGTGATGGAAGTTCCTTGAACTTTTCTGATGGCTAACCCATTAGAATCTTTTCTGACATAGCGCAGTCCATCTAATTTACCTGCGTTTAATAGTTTCACCCAATCATCCATATTAATTTTGATAGCCGCCGTTTGACCACAGCCATTGAAGTACATATCATTAGTTATCACACCCCCTGACCAACCATAAAAAGCCGCAGCGTCTTCCCAAAATACTTGAGTTGTTGTCGCTGCACCTGTATTCAAGGTTTGGTCACAGACACCAGCCAATGCAGGAGTAGTAGCAAAGGAGAACAATAAACAAACAGAAAATAACAAAGCCAAGAGTAATTTTTTCATGGTGATTAAATCTCCTATGGAAAGTCGGCTAAAACGATTAAGAGCAGGAAATTAAAGTTAAATTAAAGTAATGAATTTTTAAAGCAAAAGTAAGTAAGCTTATATGCTTATATGCGAATTTCATGACTTTTTTCACAACTTTTTAATTACCCAGTATTCAAGTTACCATAACCCTACTGAGTCAAACCTGTAGGCTAAAAAATGATATAACTCTTTAAAAAACTTTAAAAAACTTTAAAAAACTGACTGAACTTTCTGATTGTCTCACATTTTTTGTTAAGATTTTATAAGATTTTTCTCTCAGATCAAAAACTATGAAATAGTGATTTTGTTCAACAACTTTAGGATTGAGAGCAATTAAAAATGAACAAAATTTCCACCGTCTTTAAGGCAGTTTTTGCCTTGTTATTTGTTTGTGTGCTATCTCTTAACTTGGTGATTAGTCCAGCCATGGCAACAGGACAATTTAGCAAAACCTGTGAGGATATAAAACTTGAGGGTTCAATCCTTTCAGCAAGCTGCGAAACAATCAGTGGTTCTCATCAAGATACCTCTATTAATTTAGATAATTTCATCGGTAATTTGAATGGTAGCCTTTCTTGGGGTGATCATCTGTTCTCCCTAACCTGTAAAGATATTGGTTTAGGACAGTCCCTCAGTACCCGCGAATATGTCCTTAGTGCTCAATGTGAAAAAGCGGATGGTAGAACTTATGTCCAAACAGAAATTACTGTAGATGAGGATATTGCTAATATTGACGGATTACTAGAATACGAAGGTTTCGACTTTTTCTAAGATGACGTTTCGGGTTCCCATGGGGATGGGGTGAGATGAAATGGAATCGAGTTGTTTTGGGTGCGATCTACCGAAATCGTTCTCATCCCCGAACGACAGAGTTTGATTGAGTTCCGCACTAGGAAAATCAGTCAGTACATCTCCTTAGCTGACGTGCATCAAATTGTCTTCTTAGTCGCTTCTATTCGTAGAAGTGGAATTAATGGAAAATTGGCTAACACACTGTTGTTAATAACACACACTTTTCAAGCCATAGACCTTAAAAATACCATACAACATTAATAACTCGCGTTCAGGAGACCATTATGGCAAATTTTGATGAAGAATTGGATGCAAGCGGATTGAACGAGCCTTTACCTATTTTGCGTGCGAAAAAAGCATTAAGTCAATTAAGCTCTGGTCAAGTTTTACGCGTCATTGCAACCGACCCAGGTTCAGTGAAAGATTTCGCGGCTTTCGCCAAACAAACGGGGAATCAATTGCTAGGATCCCGTGAAGAAGGCGGCAAATACTATTTCTACATCCAAAAAGCCTAGAGTGCTTTAATTCAACTTGAAATCACACAAACCCAGCTTCATTCAACTCACATATTGGTGGCTTCTATTCGTAGAAGTGGAATTAATGGAAACGGGCTGCCAGGGTGGGGGAGGCTGTGGCGGAAATGATCAACCTTGTCGCTTCTATTCATAGAAGTGGAATTATAGCGATTTGCAGATGAACTACAGTTTCTAGGAATAAAAACCCGGTTTCTCAAAGAAACCGGGTTTTTATTCCCATCACATTCAAGATAGAATAATTTCCAATTTTCATCTTGATTTAAAAACGCAATAAAATTACTTAACCCTTTTTTGCTTGCGGTTAGCAGTAACAACGTCTTTCAATTAATTCTTGAGTGTATCCCTTATTTTCCTTAATTTAGCTAGAACGTCTTTTTCTAAACCTGTAGACCAACGATATTTATCGCTTTTATGCTGGTATATGCTAACTTTTTCCTTAAGGTTTTCTATATATTCTATCAGTTCTACCAAATCTTTTTGAGTTTTAACAGCCCTAACAATACCAGCAGTCTTTAGGTAATAATTCCCGATTACATCTGCTTCTTCTTTTGAGGCATGATGATCTCGATGGTAGTGACGGATCTTACCATTCATTTCTTCAAAATAAGATGCTATACTTCTGACAAGAGCAAAATCTAATTCATCTAGTTTTTTAGTTTCATAATTAATTTTTTCTTGAACTGACTTAGGAGGGGTGTCTGGTTCAGAAATAGAAGCAGAGTTTTGGATTGGATCAGAATTTTGAGATTCAGCATTACTAAAGATATCCTCTAGTGTTTTTAAACACTCCCCGAAAGATGAGATATTGCGGACAATTACCTGTTTTGTTTGAGTATGGATGATCGCATACCCAGAACGTTCATCGACTACAGCATATTGCCCGTGTACTGTCACATAGGCGTTTGTGTTTATTCTTTTGATGTCACTCATTTGGGATTTGGGAAACTAAAAATACAACTTTTTTTGTATTATACCCTCATTGAAATATAAATTTGCATAACCATTTTGTTTGGGTTTGAAATTGATCGCTTTTATATTAAGAATTGTTGCAAATTAAAAAAAAATAAGAATTTTTGAACAATGGCAAAAGGTTAATTGTATCTTAAACAATATCGCGGGTTTGACACCCCACAACAGCTTAAAAAACTTAAATTGAAACAGGACTTAATAATGATCAATACTGGAACACCAGTTTCTCCAGGGACTGGCGTTGTCTTAAAAGCCCCTTTATCCGGGTATATTCTCCCCCTTGAACAAGTTCCTGACCCGGTATTTGCTCAAAAAATGGTTGGGGATGGGATTTCAATTGACCCGGTGAGTCAAGTTTTAATAGCCCCTTGTGATGGGGAAATCATACAACTCCATCCCTCCCATCATGCGGTCACTCTCAAAACAGCAGAAGGGCTAGAAATATTGATGCACATTGGTTTAGATACCGTAACCTTGCGGGGTGAAGGGTTTAAGCCTAAAGTTAAAATGGGCGATCGCATTCAAACTGGTGATCCCTTAATTGAATTTGATATCGATTATGTTGCCCTTCATGCTAAAAGTTTGCTGACTCAAATTGTGATTACCAATAGTGATCAAGTGGCAACCTTTCAAACCAATTCTGGCAAGGTTACTGTTGGAGAAACTGTGATTTTAGAACTAACTTTAACTTCAAAAGTTAGTGAAAATATCCCAATTTTTACCGAGACAATTACTTCCGATGAAATTATTATTCCTAATCCTACAGGATTACACGCTAGACCTTCGGCTGTCTTAGCCAATTTAGCCAAAAAATATCAATCAAAAATTCGGTTACAACGGGGCGATCAAGATGCCAATATTCGCAGCGTTGTTGGGTTAATGGGGTTAGAAGTTAATCACGGAGATCGGGTGGTTTTAGTCGCCCAAGGGCCAGATGCAGCAGCAGCGATCGCCGAACTCTGCGATGCGATCCGTTCCGGTTTAGGGGAAGAAGGAACAGCCCCCATTGCCGCGCCTGCGAGTGTTGCTCAAAGAGACATCTCAGCACCGCCTCCCCGTCGCCGTTCTGATGATCCCAATCTCATTTTAGGGGTAGCAGCATCCTCTGGGGTGGCTGTCGGTCAGACGTTCCGAGTTCGGGAACAGGAGATTGAGGTACCAGAACGGGGCGGAAACCCCAATTCAGAACGGCGTAAACTAGAAGCCGCCATTAAACAAGCCCAATTAGAGGTAGAAGCGTTACGCGCTAATGTACATGGACAGGGCGATCCGAGTAAATCAGCGATTTTTGCCGCCCACCAAGAATTATTAGAAGATCCCGAATTAATTGATATTGCCACCAGTACCATTGATAAGGGAAAAAGTGCCGCTTTTGCTTGGAAACAAACCTTTACCAATAGTGCAGAACAATTAGCAAAATTACAAAATGAATTGTTATCTCAACGGGCAAATGATGTCCGAGATGTGGGACAACGGGTACTCAGAATTCTCACAGGAGTAACTTCAACCGGGCCTATTTATCCTGATAATACTATCTTAATTGCTGAAGATTTAACGCCTTCAGATATGGCAACGTTAGATCGATCTAAAGTGATTGGATTTTGTACTGTTGCGGGGGGAGCAACTTCTCACGTTGCGATTTTAGCTCGTTCAATGGGAATTCCAGCCATTGCAGGAACGGAACCCCAAGTGTTAGATTTACCCGATGGAACTTGGGTGATTTTAGAGGGTAATAAAGGAACGTTGCAACTAAACCCAACTTCCGCAGAAATGGAACAGGTGAAAACCTTACAAATTGAAATTGCTAAAAAGCGAGAACAGGATGTAGCAAATGCCATGAAACCCGCCATCACAACGGATGGGTATCGGATGGAAATTGTGGCAAATATTGGTAATCAACTGGATGCAGAAACGGCTGTTCAATTAGGCGGAGAAGGGGTGGGTTTATTACGAACTGAATTTGTCTTTATGGATCGCTCATCGGCTCCCACAGAAGACGAACAAACCGAGATTTATAGTAATATTGCGGAAGTTTTAGGGAAGGAACGACCGTTAATTATTCGGACGTTAGATGTAGGAGGAGATAAACCTTTACCTTATTTACCCATTCCCCATGAAGAAAATCCATTTTTAGGAGAAAGAGGAATTAGAGTTGGGTTTGATCGTCCTGAAATTTTAAGAACACAGTTAAGAGCGATTTTGAGATCGGCATCTTCAGGAAACTTGAAAATTATGTTTCCGATGATTGCAAGATTAGAAGAAATCAAAATGGCAAAAGCTATGTTAGAAGAAGAACGAGAAAAGTTAAATGCTCCGGCGGTTTCTGTGGGAATTATGGTAGAAATTCCAGCCGCAGCAATGATGGCTGAACAGTTTGCCCAAGAAGTGGATTTCTTCTCCATTGGAACTAATGATTTAACCCAATATACCTTAGCAATGGATCGCGGACATCCCAAACTTGCTCCCTTTGTTGATGGCTTAAATCCCGCTATTTTAAGATTAATTGATTTAACCGTAAAAGGAGCAACTAAACAGGGAAAATGGGTAGGTGTTTGTGGTGGAATAGCCAGTGATCCGCAAGCAATTCCATTATTAATGGGTTTAGGAGTTAAGGAATTAAGTGTCAGTGTTCCCAATATTCCTAGTATTAAGGCACAAATTCGAGAATTAAGTTTAGTTCAATGTCAAAAATTAGCCCAAAAAGCATTAAACGCAGAAACAGGAGCAGATGTCCGGGCGCTTTAATCAGTTATCAGTTATCAGTTATCAGTTATCAGTTATCAGTAACAATATCTAATAAAGCCCTGAAGGGCTTACTACTTAATTAAGGAAAATAATGTTCAAAAATGCTTTTGCTTTATTACAAAAAATGGGAAAGTCTTTAATGCTTCCCGTTTCGGTCTTACCCATTGCTGGCTTATTATTGGGATTGGGGAGTGCTCGTTTAATTGAATTGCAAAACTTGGCATCGGGAACGATTACCTCCCCTAAATTTTGGTGGTTACCGGATTGGTTAGCTACCATCATGAAGAATTCCGGGGATGCAATTTTTGGAAATTTACCGATTATTTTTGCGATTTCCGTTGCGATTGGATTTGCTGAAAATGATGGGGTTTCTGCCTTAGCTGCAACGGTGGGATTTGTGGTTTTTGTGGCTTCATTGGGGGCAGCTTCTACCACTTTATTTGGCATGAATCCCGATGATTTAGTCAAAGTTATGGGGATTTCTTCGTTAGATACGGGGGTATTTGGTGGTTTAATTATGGGCTGTGTTGCAGCTTATTTATTTAACCGTTTTTTCCGAATTCAACTCCCCCAATATTTAGGATTTTTTGCCGGAAAACGATTTGTTCCCATTATTACTTCCTTTGCTGCGATCGCAATGGGAATCTTAATGAGTGTGATCTGGCCTCCCATTGGAGAGGCGATTTCTACGGCTGCTAATGCAGCTGCATCCGGTGGAAATGTGAGTATTACCGCAGCAATTTATGGGGTTGTAGAACGGTTATTATTACCCTTTGGATTACATCATATTTGGAATGTTCCCTTCTTCTTCCAAATTGGTTCCTTTACTGATCCAATTACAAACAGAGTCGTTACTGGAGATATTAATCGTTTCTTTGCAGGTGACCCAACGGCGGGAATTTTAGGGGGTGCTTATTGGTTTAAAATGTTCGGTTTACCTGCGGCTGCTATTGCCATTTGGCGGGCGGCAAAACCGAAAAATCGGGTGGTAACGGGAGGGATTATGATCTCTGCTGCTTTTACCTCTTTTTTAACCGGAATTACCGAACCGATTGAATTTTCATTTATGTTTGTCGCCCCTGCTTTATATGCGGTTCATGCGTTAATGGCAGGGTTGTGTGATTGGTTATTTATTACCCTCGGTGGACGGATGGGGTTTACCTTTTCCCAGGGATTTATTGACTTTTTTCTTTTCAATAGTTTAGGAACAAAAGCTTGGTTAATTCCCGCTTTAGGGCCGTTTTTTGCAGCTTTATATTTCTGTGTGTTTTACTTTGGAATCCGACAGTTTAATTTACCTACTCCTGGCCGAGAAGATGATGTAGAAATAGTAGAAAATATTGCCCCAGGAACAGGAGTCGGGAGTCTGGCGATGGAATTAGTTCGAGCCTTTGGTGGACGCAGTAATATTGCCACCTTAGATGCTTGTATTACTCGGTTACGCATCACGGTTAAGGATATGAAAAAGGTCAATAAAGACCGACTGAAAGCGTTAGGCGCATCGGGAGTTTTAGAAGTTGGAAATAATGCCCAAGCTATCTTTGGCCCCCGTTCAGAAAACTTAAAAACCGATATGATTGAATATCTCAAAACGGCTGGCCCAGAAGCAGATATGGTGGAAAGTTTACCCTCGGAAACAGCTTCTGTTGATTCCATGCCAAATGAGGAAATTTCACCTACAATTACCCTAGATGCAGAGGCTAAAAATCGGATTCAAAATATCATTATTGCGTTAGGAGGAAAACAGAATATTCAAACCGTTGATGCAGTTGCGTTAACTCGATTACGAGTTCAAGTGATTGATAATACCCTAATTGATGAAGCGGCATTAACAGCGGCAGGTGTGGAGGGTATTTTACGTTTACCAGATGGGATTTTGCATCTATTAGTTGGTTTAAGTGCCCAACAATATGCAGCCCAAATCAGTAATCAGTAATCAGTTAATAGGGAATTACGAATTACGAATTACGAATTACGAATTACGAATTACGAATTAGTGATCACTGATCACTGTTTACTAATATAAACGGAATCCAATAATTAGGGGTAATTCATGAATTGCCCCTACTCCTAATCTTTAAATCGGTGTAAAATCAAGGTTAAGATTCAGTTGATTGGCTTGTACTCCCGGTAAAAATGCAATTAATTCTTGTTGACCGGATTTGTTAACATAAATACCCGCGCCTGTTCCATAACCCGATAATGTTAAATCATTAAATGTAATTACATCCCCAGTTTTATAAGCAAAGTAATCTTCACCGACCGTAAAATCAGAAATCAACGCAAAATCTGTTAAACCTCCCGTTGAGTAATAAGTGGTAGAATTAGAACCTCCTAAATAAAACGCATCAAATCCAACTCCACCTACTAAGGTATCAATTTCACCCGACCCCGGATTAGCAGCATTAACATCAACACCCGCTACATAATCATCCCCAACATCACCCGAAACATAATCATTTCCCCCTCCACCTGCCAGCAAATCCTGGTCTTTCCCTCCAAACAGAGAGTCATTATTAACTCCCCCAACTAAGTAGTCTGAACCTAAATTCCCAAAGAGTTGATTAGTGCCTGATTCTTCAATCAGAATATCGTTTTCTTTTCCGCCAAAAAGTAAATCATTTCCGAGGTTGCCATAAATAAGATCGTTTCCTTGATTTCCATTAATCGTATCATCACCCGCAAGACCTTGTAGAGTATCATCTCCTTCTAAACCATAGATTTCATCGTTCTCCACCAGTCCAGCGAGATTATCAGCTAATGCAGTTCCTAAAATTAAAGTCATTTTTTTATCAGTAATTAGTTATCAATTATCAATTATCAGTTATCAGTGTAGAGACGTGCCTGGGCGAAGTTGGTTGATGCCGTAAGGCTATTGCCGTAGGCTTTTGGCGCGTCTGTATCAGTAATCAGTCATTAGTTATAAAGCAGTTGTTGTTTGTTGTCAACTACTGGAAATCTTTATTTTGCTTCATTCACCGGATTTCTTTGATTGACTGATTACTGATTTTTGAGTGGTAGCGATCGCAACAACACCCACCACCGGAATTTTAGCGTGTTGGAATTGATCAATCGCTGCTTTTATGGTTGCACCTGTGGTATAAATATCATCTAAAATTAAGACTGAACCGGGGGGACGGCGACGACGAAAATCTTGACCTAAATTAAAGACACTTTGCATTTTTTTGAACCGTTGTTCAGGGGATAATTCATGCAATGCTTCTGTATCTTTAATTCGTTCTAAACCGTGAGCCGCTAGAGATAAACCCGTAATTTCACAAAAACTTTTCGCTAAAAGTTCTGCTTGATTAAATCCCCGTTTTTTTAATTTAGTCGCGTGTAAAGGAATGGGGACAACTGTAACAGACGACATTTCCCTAGGAGTCGATAACCAAGTTTCTGCTAATCCATAGCCTAAAGGTTTAGCTAATTCTGTATGATGATTATACTTCAAAGCTGCGATCGCTCGTTTGAGAACGTCTTTATATTGTCCCCAGACACAAAGCGGTATTTCTGTAGCAAATTTAGTCCCTTGGGGAAATCGACAGCGAAGTAACTGTCGTTGACAATAATCACAAAGTTCTGTATTAGCAGGTCGGTTACACAATGGACAATTGGGTTTGAGAAATAAGTTTAAAAGTGCTTTCATCATTCTTCTAGAAGGTTTCGGGTTTCGGGTTTCGGGTTTCGGGTTTCAGGTTTCAGCTTGAAGAGTTGTTTTTGTTAAGCCTGACACCTGACACCTGACATCTATAATAATGAGTGAACTTAGCTTAAGGCGTGGATAATTTTTATTGGCTTGACGAAATTCAACCTTCTGATCGGGAAGTTGTCGGGGAGCAAGCATTCTATTTAAGCCATTTACTCCGTCAAGGTCATCCCATATTACCGGGTTTCGTTGTGACGGCTCAATTATTCTGGGAATTTATACAAACGATTGACTGGTTAGAACCCTTGTTTGTAGATTTACCCCAATCATCCCTTTATTTTGATGTCAATCAACCGCGTCAATTACAAGCGATCGCTCAACACCTTTGTCAACAACTCATCGATACCCCTTTACCCGAACCTTGGGTTCAGCAAATTCAAGCTTATATTAACCAATTAAATACACCTGCATTGATATTTTATCCCAGCCTGAGTATTCCCCATCAATCCCCCATATCAGGACTATTAGAATCGGTCATTGGTTGGGGAGATGCTGAAGCCGCCTTATTAGGACTTAAACAAGCATACTGTGAATTTTTTCGGGCTAGAAGTTTATTATATTGGCAACGATGTAATGTGCGATTACAAGATTTACAACCTACGGTATTAGTTCAACCGCTTCAGTCTGCGATCGCGTCTGGATTGGTTCAGATTCAGCCTGATGCTTGGGAAATTCAGTCAACTTGGGGTTTAGAATTTTCGCTGCGATGGGGAGAGAACCATCCTGATCTTTATAGAATTAAACCCCAAACCGCAAGGATTGAATATCAACATTTAGGCTCTAAAACAATTGTCTATGATTTAAAATCTTCTCCGCAGCAACCGACCCAATATCCTATTCCTCAAAAGCAATTTGGAACACGAACTACTCAACTTCCGATTTACGCCACCTTAGTTCCTGAACAACAACAGGAATTTTCCCTGACCCCTCAACAACTCCAACAGTTAATTGAAAGAACTCAACAGGTTATCAACGATTTACCTGTGATCACCCAATTCCATTGGGGTTTATTTCAATCGTCCCAGAACCCAGAACCTGAATTATATCTCGCTGGGGTTGGATCTCCTGAAATCTGTCTTTTATCTCATCCGTTGAATTCTGAGTCTACCCCTGAACGTCAACCGCCTTTTCAAGGACTGGCGGTGGCTTCTGGACAATGTAGGGGCACTGCTTACATCCTGACTACCCCAGACTCTATTCCCTCCCAGTTACCCGATAATACGGTGTTAGTGGTTCCTGCGATTACTTGGGATTATTTACCGTTATTAAAGCAATGTGTGGGAATTGTGGCTGAACAAGGGGGAATGACCAGTCATGGTGCAATTGTGGCGAGAGAACTGGGAATCCCTGCGGTCTGTGGTATTGTGAATGCAACAGTACAAATTAAAACAGGTGAGTCCGTGTTTGTAGATGGCAAGCGCGGAGAAGTTTATTTTATGGAACAAAATCATTCGGTGAATGAAGGGTTATCAGAACAAAATCTTCAGCAACAACGCTTCTTTGAAACCCACTTCATACCGAACGCAACCCCGTTGATGGTCAATATTAGTCAATCGAGTTCTATACAGCATCTTCCTGCTTTACCGATTGATGGAGTCGGTTTACTCCGTTCAGAATTAATGGCGATTGAAGTGTTAGAATTTCCTCAACATCCCCCTGTTTCTGAGGAAAACCGAAGCAAATCCTATAATTTTAGTCGCTGGATTGAACCGGAACAACAGCTTGAATTTGTTCAAAGAATGGTAGAACCTTTGCATCAATTGGCAATTATTCTATCTTCTCGACCGCTCTATTATCGAGCGTTAGACTTAAGAGAAAAAGGGAATTTCCCCATTTCTAATTTCCCATCCCCCGAACGTCTGGCGTTATTTGATTTAGAACTTCAAACTTTATTACAATTATATGAATCCGGTTATCAAAACATTTATCTAATTTTACCGTTTATTCGTTGCGTTGAAGAGTTTTTAATCTATCGTTATCGCATTGAAAGTTCAGGATTAAGTCATTATCCTCAGTTTCAAGTTTGGATTATGGCAGAAGTGCCATCGCTGTTATTTTCATTACCCGATTATGTCAAAGCAGGAGTGCAAGGTATTTCTATTGGAACAAATGATCTCACCCAATTATTATTCGGAATTGATCGCAATCAAATGCACAGTTCTCCTGACAATCAGATTGAATATGAACGCCATCCTGCGTTAAAAAAAGCGATAAAACAGTTCATTAAAAAAGCGAGAAAAGCCGAAATTCCTTGTTCAATTTGTGGCGATGCACCCGCCTTATATCCTGAATTAATTGAAGATTTAGTGCGTTGGGGAATTACATCAATTTCTGTTAATTTAGATGTCGTTGAATCCACCCATACCGCGATTACCAAATCCGAAAAACGCATCCTGCTTAAAGCTGCACGTCAACAAATTTAGAGCCGGGAACAGGGGAAAAAGAGGAGACAATTCTAATTCCAAAACCCCTTTAATGCTGACTGTTCCCTGTTCCCTGTTCCCAGTTAAGCTGTTCCCTCTTAATATTGAGTCCGTTGAAAGGCTTCTTCGGGTGAAATATTACCGTAAATCACAGATAAAATTCCCGGTAAATAATCATCCATTGTGGTGATGCTGGTATAGATTAAATGTTTAATAAATGCCGGAGTGAGAGCGGCATCTTCCGCATCTAAACTGGTTTTATAGCGAACTTCACCATCGTGGAAATTCATTTCAAAGTTTCCAACTACTGTGCCATAATTAAGCATCGTAATAAACGCCGCCATATTATAACGTTTATAATCAGGAACCTTCACCGGACAAATAGAATAAACGGCAATTTGTCGTTCTGCTTCCCGAACAACTGTATAACAATCAAATCGTCCATTTTTACCTTCCACTCCCAATGCTAAAACCCGCCGATGTTCAATTTCTCTATAAACCCAACCATCTAGGTTCATAAAATCAATGAGAACATCAAATACAGGCCGATCACTGGGGTATTCTTGAGACATTAATTCAGGGTTTTGTTCTGACACAGTAAACATCCTTAATTTTCCTATTTTTACAAAATTCTATGAATACTAACTTCAACAATTACGCTCTATTGTTCGGTTTTCTTGCGTTGGCATATTATACGCAATTTTATTATCTTTGGCAGTTTGGTAAGCAATATTAGTTAATTCATAATAAATCGGGGAATAAAGAGAGTAAAGTTGACCATAATAAAATCGATTTCGATATCGATAATAATCTTGAACTTTTTTTCTAATGACTAAGGGTAAATGAGGATTCTTTTCAAAGGTTTGATCCCGGCGTTCAATCACCCATTTAATTTCCTGTAAATCAACTCCCTGAGTGATTAACTGAAAACACTGTTCAATGACTTGACGAATTTTTTCCCGTTCTTTAGCCTGAAATTCTAAGCCTTCTTGCTCTGGATTTCCAGCTAATAATTCTAACCGATAAGCTCCTTGTGGGTTAGCGTGGGGATACCAGCCCAATTTTAAGCGATCGCCCGTTTGATTAATAATCCAGTCTGTTCCATTAAACTTAAGGGGTTGAATCATCAGCAAGTTTTCATTATAAAACTGCTCATTGACAATACGGCCATCTTGAATGAATGGATCTTCATCCCCAAAAGTATTATGAGTGATTGCCCAACCACTGGGAATATTCAGACGCACAAGTTTTGAATACATAAATTAGGATTGACTGGATCAAGACTCAAGGTAAACCATGAGAACCAATGCTGTCAGCAGCAGTTGATGTTGCTTTCAGCTTACTTCTGGTGGAATTATAATGCAACTTCTGATCTATATCATGTTTTTTCATGAATTGCAGGCTAAAAATCAATGTCCCTTTTCCGGATCGAAGGTTGACAGGCGGATCAGTGGAAGTATGATTGCGTTGAAGTCAGTTTATGTTTAAATCTCGTATTTTAATCTTAACGACCCTAGTAACGACTCTTAGCTTAGGGTTAGCTTCCTCAAGTCTAGCTGAATGGTTTTATGGCTATCCTGACAGGTTTTCTGACTATCCTGCGTCCCCTTCTGACTCTAAGGTAGAAGCAACGGTTGATCCCCGTCAATTGATCACGGTGAGACTGCGGAATAAAACTGACCAAACCCTCGTTTATGCCTTAGCCAATGATAATTCTCAACGGTTAGCACCGGGTAAAACGGGAGAATTTTTAGTTCGGGTGGGACGTCATCCCGGAGAAACGAGCACAATTTTAATTAACACACCCGAATATACTTACCCATTAATTTATACTCTCCGCGTTATTCCCAAAAATATATTAATGGTTGAAATTACCCCCACCAGTGCGGATAATCCTCACCAAGAACGTACCATTTATATTGATGAACAGGGAAGAGTTTACTCATTTTAATTACAGCAGGGAACACCGAACACCGAACAGGGAATACAGAATAGAAGCTTTCTTACCCATTACCCATTACCCATTCCCTATTCGTAATTCGTAATTCGTAATTCGTAATTCGTAAATAGAAGCTTTCTTACCCATTACCCATTACCCATTCCCTATTCGTAATTCGTAATTCGTAATTCGTAATTCGTAATTCCCTGTTCCCTTTAACAATTAATTTCACACGCCCCAATACTCACCCAACTACTTGAACCATCTTTCCAATGTTCTTTTTTCCAAATAGGTGCGGTATGTTTTAAAGTATCAATGGCATATTGACAAGCTTCAAAGGCTTCTCGACGGTGCGGACAACCCACCGCAATTAAAACACTAATTTCACCAATTCTTAAACGTCCAACCCGATGATGAATAACAACACGAGTCACATCTAACCATTGTTGGCGGATGTCCGCAGCAATTTTTTCAAATACTTTTAAAGCCATCGGTTGATAAGCTTGATATTCTAAAGATTCTACAGGTTGACCTTGGGTTTGATTTCTCACCATTCCACTCATGACCACAATTGCGCCATTCCTGGGGTCATCGGCTAAAGCATAAATTTCCTCTAATAAAAGAGGTGCAATTGTAATCGAGAAACTATCGTGAAACGGAGAAGGAGTCAGTGTTAAATCCTTCTCCAAATCCTTAGAAACAATCACAACTTTTAGCTCCTAAATTAATGGATGAATTAGCTTAGAGTTTCAATCAGAAACCTAGTTTCTACATCCATTTTATTTTAATCCATTTCTTCCGATGATTTCTGATTTAGGGTTGACTGCTATCGGTTGACTGAGGTTGTTCAACGGGTTTTTGATCAGCTAGTTTTAATAATTCAGGAACAGTGACAAAGGTATACCCCTGCTCTTTCAGTTTTTTGATAATAGTAGGTAAAGCTTGTACCGTTGCTGAACGATCTCCGCCCCCATCGTGCATTAAAATAATTCCACCGGATTTAGCTTGTTTTAAAACATTATTAATAATGCCTTCCGATGAAGATTTCCAATCCTGTGAATCCACTGACCACATAATATTAACGTGATTTTGCTTCAACACATAATCTACTAATCCGTTATCTAAAACCCCCCCTGGCGGTCGGAAAATCGGACTTTCAATTCCAGTTAACTCCTCAATTAATTTAGCCGTACTCTCAATTTCCTCAGCAGCAGCAGCCGGACTATATTTGTGATAACGATGGCTCCAAGTATGGTTCGCTACAACATGACCCTCGTTAACGACTACCTTCGCAATATCTTTCTGATTTTTTAAAGCCAAACCCACCCAAAAAAATGTAGCTTTAATATTATTTTCTTCTAAAATATCTAAAATTTGGCGAGTGCTTTTCGGCCAGGGGCCATCATCAAATGTGAATGCAATTACTTTTTGTTCGCCCGGAATTGTTACTTCTTTAATGGTTTTGCCTTGAAATTGTTCGGGAATACTATAACTAAAGCGTTGGGTTTGCAATTGTTCTAAGGTTTTTTGGACATTATCAACTCGTTGAGTGATTACTTTCTGAAGCTTTAATTCCGACGGTGATAAAGGTTGAGAAGGAATTTCTGCGGAAGATTTTTGAGGTTTTTCAGTAATATTAGGAATAATCTTCTGGGGTTGTGGAAAACGAGCAGAAAGGCTTTGTTTTGTAGCTCGCTCTACACGCAGATTAACGGGTAACATCACACCCATCGCAAAACTAGCCATGGCTGCTACAAGAGCAAATAAGGCAACTTTTTGTTGTCGTAAGAGAGGACTGTACTGAACCACGAGATTACTCCTTCACACCGAAAATAAATTTTAGAATTGAGCGTGATCGAACCGCATCTAAAAAGCCAACTGATTCACCCTTGAGATCAGAGATGCACATTTTTAATAAAAAGTCAAGCCTCTGATTACAAACGTAATCTTATGAATTTTGAGGGTTGAACAATAATACCTCTAAAATCCTAGTGCATAAGGACGCTAAGAAGAAGAAACTTTTAAGAAAAGTTAGGTTTTGTTGATAATGGTTTCACGGTATAAACTCACTGCTCGTTGAATCACATCGTCAATGGTTAAATTGTCCGTTTGAATTTCAACCGCATCAAGGGCTTTTCGCAGAGGTGAAATGGCCCGATTACTATCAAGGTGATCCCGTTGGGCAATATCTTGTTCCAGTTGTTCTTGAGTGATGTCTGTTTGGCCCTTAGCGTGCAGTTCTAATAATCGCCGTTTGGCCCGTTCTTGCACGGATGCGGTTAAGAAAATTTTCAATTCAGCATCGGGAAATACCGTTGTTCCAATATCCCGACCTTCTGCTACAATTCCGCCTTGACGACCAAACGCTTGTTGCTGTTTGACCAACCCTTGGCGAACGGCCCATTGAGAAGCGATCGCAGACACATTCGCCGTGACCTCCAAGGATCGAATTGCCTCCGTCACATCCTGGCCATTAATCACCGTTCGCGGTTGTTCCCTATCGGGGATTAATTCAATGTGGCATTGACTTACGATTTCAGCGATCGCAGGTTCATTATCAATCTTAATTCCCGACTGAAGCACCAACCAAGTCACCGCCCGATACATGGCCCCCGTATCCAAATACAACAACCCTAACGCCTCGGCAATTTTACGAGTCACCGTCGATTTCCCGGCTCCGGCTGGCCCATCAATGGCAATAATCGGTTGACGATGACGCAAAATCAAATTATCAATTAACCGAGTTGTCCCCACACGAGCCGCAACGGCCAATAACCCCATTGTTTCAACGGTTGTCAACGGAATTAACGTCTCAGGTTCGACTAACTCAATATATTCAACCTGTACCCCAGGTTCAGTTTCTAATTCAGTTTGTACAATTTGTTTAATATCCGTAGCCGTTTTACAACCCTCTTGAAAGTGTTCTTGACCTCGACACAAAGCTCGATATAAAACCGTTGCTTGCTGTTTTTGGTTATCTGTTAAATATTGATTGCGAGAACTATAAGCCAGTCCCGAAGGTTCGCGAATAATCGGACAAGGAATAATCTCAATCGGCCAGTTTAAATCCTGAACCAAACGTTGAATAATGGCAATTTGTTGAGCGTCTTTTTGGCCAAAATAAGCCCTATCCGGTTGCACCAAATTCAATAATTTAGCCACAACCGTCGCCACCCCTTGAAAATGTCCGGGTCGAGATTTTCCACACAACCCCGACATCATCGATGCAGGAGGAATCACCATTGTCTGCATTGAGGAGGGATACATTTCCTCCACTTTAGGAGCAAAAACTACATCAACCCCCGCCTGTTCACATTGTTGCAAATCCGCCTCTAAAACACGGGGATATTTTTGGAAATCCTCTTGGGGGCCAAACTGTATAGGATTGACAAAAATACTCACCACCACCAGCGAATTTTCTGATCTCGCCCGTTGAATTAAACTCAGATGCCCTAAATGTAACCCTCCCATGGTGGGAACCAAACCCACTAACTGGTCAGGGTTTTGGGTTCGGTAGCCCCGAAGATAACACCGCAGAGCCGCAACGCTAGTCAACAGACGAATCATAAATCAGTTATCAGTTATCAGTTATCAATTGTAGGGGCGGGGTTCTCCCGCCCGTATCAGTTATTAATTATCGGTCAACCGTCAACAGTTAACAGCCAACTCCGACACTGATAACTGATCACTGATAACTGATCACTGATTCGGAGTCAAGACATCAATTTGCACAGGGGCAACGCCACTGCTAATCATGCCAATGGCTTGAGCCGCAGCTTTCGATAAATCAATCACCCGACCTCCGGCATAGGGGCCACGATCATTAATGCGGACAACAACAGATTGACCATTATCTTGATTGGTGACTCGTACCATTGTCCCAAAGGGTAAAGAAGGATGGGCAGCCGTTAATTCGTATTGATCAAAGGTTTCTCCATTCGCCGTTTGTCCGCCATCAAAACCAGGGCCATACCAAGATGCCCAACCCTCAATTCGCCGGAAGAAAAACCCAGTGGCGACTTCTGGAACCGATGGCTTGGGTAAACCTTCAATTGCATTTAAAGGGGGAGCATTACCAATTTGCCGTCGAATGCGATTAGTCGCTTGTAAAGCATCCGTTGCTTTGTCATTGGTCGTATCCGGCAGAATCGTTTGTGAGTCAATGGAAACCAGTTCTTTGCCAGCTACTTCAATCACATAATGCTGGCGCTGTTCGTCCCATCGAACTTGAATCGTCGTCGCATCAAAGTTATTGCGAATGAGTTGATTAATTTCGGCTGCAACGGCAGTAGCACGGGAAACTGGGTCGGTGGTGCTAGTAGATTGCGTTGCAGGGGTTTTAGGATTAGGGAGATCAGCTTGGCCAAAATACGAGCCCACTTTTATCGGTTGAAGCGTTGGGGCTGTTCTAGCTTTGGGATCAAAATTGGCATTCTGGATAAAGGTCAGGACTGGAATATTCCTAATGTAAAGGGTTGCCGCTTGTTCTTGATTCAATTCATGAGCTTTGATTTTGGCAACCGTGTCGGGTAAAAACGCGGTAGTGGTTGGTTGGGATTGATATTCTCCAACTTTCATCACGTCGGCAGGTTCAGGTTGGGTCGTAGATAGGTTGATCTCTTCAGAGGGGGTTTTTAATAATGGGATTGAGGGTACAAAATCGGGAGGATTTAAACGTTCTCCTTCATTGACTGAAGGCTTAGGGTTAAACGCTGAGGTGGATTCAGCGTGGCTGGAGGAGCTTATGCTTAAAATCGGCAGAAGAAGAACTGCTGTAAGACCGCTCCAAAGTTGATGCTTCATCAATCTTCCCCCTAGTCGAGTTCCGCGCTTATCTTTACTCCGATTAGCGGTGAGAGCAAAAAGGGATCGAGGTCTATATTGCATATCATTTGTTTCCATAAAATGAAACCGTTGCGCCTCAAGAGAGGTTATTCTCCTTGACATACCTGAATCGCACTCTTTCTGGTAGAAGCTACCGATATTGTTCTGGTTAGACCCGCCTCGGTAGGGCGTTTAATTGGGTTTGGGGATTTCTCCCCCTCCTATTTCTAGGGTAAAGTTAGCTTTGCCAATGTTATCAAGGCTTTTTCGGCTTAGTACACTGCCTCCCAAATAGCTGTTTAATACTAAGCGACAGAGCAGGGGACTAGCTTCGCATCCGCCCGGTGTCGTGACCTAAATAACGGAGTCAGTTAAGACTTAGGCGGGTCAACTAGGGCTATCTTTCAAGCCCCCAATGAACTTTTACTCAAGTCAGTGGTGGGTTGTTGACAAGTCTATTCTCAAAACTGCTGGTTATCGAGTTGAAGCTTTACACTGGTTGAAATCTCCTCAATTCAGAGCATTGAGATCAGCATTGGGTTGTTAGACAATCAAAGGCTGAAGATTTCAATACTGGGTTTAAAACCCGAATTTAAGGTGATTCAATTCGTCAACTCACACTCGTTCCGCATTCACCTTTGTTTGAGGAACTGCAACAGACTAACATGAACTTGCGAATTTGGGGATCACTCCCTCATGGGGGTTTGCCGGGTTTTTTCACAAACTAAACTGTTCAGTTTTAAGGTAAAACCCCTATCTATCAAAGGGTGTAGAGATTCTTACTTAATGAAAATTTTCAAAATAGACTTTTGATTGAATTTTCTTATAGGTTTGACAACTGACCCCAAAATCGAGAAGACAGAAGCGGAAATAATAGAGCCGAAAATTGCTTAATTGACACTCCCCCGTCACAGCTACGCTGTGACGGGGGATTCTTGTTTCACAGAAGAATGCTTTTCAGTGCAAGCACTAATGAGTCTTACATCTTCTCCACAAGCTTGAATTTCTGTGTGTCCCACAGTATTTGTTGCTAGTATTCTTATACCTTCTTCCCTAATGTTTTTTGCTGCGTTTTCATCCCTATCTTGGTGAGTTTGACAGTTCGGACAAACCCATTCTCGAACACTTAAGTTTAATGAATTATTCTTGAATTGGCAGCAATGACAAAGCTTTGTGCTAGGGAAAAACCTGTCAACTTCAATTAACTTTCCTCCTTCTCTTTCTAGTTTGTAGTTCAGGAAGTTGATTAACATTCCAAAGCCAGCGTCTAATACAGATTTGGCTAACTTTGTACGTGCTAATCCTTTGACACAAAGGTCTTCCACTACAAGTACAGACGCGCCATGGCGCGTCTCTACGTTCTCGTCAACTAACTTTCGAGAGAGTTTATGGAGGAAGTCAACTCTTGTATTCGCTATCTTTTCATGAACTTTAGCGACTCTTTTAACTTGTTTTTTGCGATTGTTAGACCCTTTGGTTTTCCGGGACAATGCTTGTTGTCTTCTTCTTAATCGCTTGGCATATTTTCTAGTGGGTTTAATCGGGTCAACCTTGGTATAGGTTTCACCATCAAACACCGTTACCAAACTTGTTAAACCCAAGTCAATTCCTGAAATTTTCCCAGTTTTGTTAGCGTTTGAATCGTCAGTTTCAAACAAAATAGCAGCAAAATATTTATCTGTACTGGTCTTAAACACGGTAACAGATTTTATTTTGCTGCTAATTGTTTTTGGAATTCTGGCTTTAACAATCCCTAGTTTGGGAAGTTTTAAACCATTTCCTCGGATTGAACAACTTTCGGGATAACGAATGGATTGCTTTTTGTGTTTACTCTTGAATTTTGGAAATCTAGCTCTTTTTTGGAAGAAGTTTTTAAACGCCGATTCCAAATTCTTGAGTGATTGTTGTAATGCAGAAGCAGTTGCTTCTTTCAGGAACAGGTAATCCGGTTGTTTCTTAAGTTGAGTTAAATCTTTTGCCATATCGAAATAACTTAACCCTTTTCCGGTTTCCTTGTGCTGAGTGTTAGTTTTCTCTAGGTAGTAATTCCAAACAAATCTGCAACAGCCAAAGCTTTTTGCTAAAGCGGTTTGCTGTTCCTTGTTTGGATATAACCTTACTTTGAGAACGTCTAACATTTCTGTTCACATATCAACTTGTTTGGTATTATAACGTTTAGTGTTAGAGAGTGTCAACTATGTACCACAAAGGTTTTAGATCGGTTTACAGGCTTAACGCTCATGTTGTACTGGTCGTCAAATACCGAAGGAAAGCAATTAGTAGAGAAATCTTAACAAGGTTACATGAAATATTTGTTGATACCCTTAAAAAATGGGATTGTACATTACTGGAGTTTAACGGAGAATCTGATCATGTTTACTTACTGATCGACTACAAACCCGATCAACCCCTATCAACATTGATTGGTAATCTTAAAACTGTTAGCAGTAGACTAATTCGCAAGGAATTTCCTGGGTTAGCATCTAAATATTTTTATAACAAACCTTATTTCTGGACAGGTTCTTACTTTGTTGCAAGCTGTGGTGGAGTCACGGTTGAACAACTGAAAAAATATGTTGAGCAACAAGCAACCCCAGAAAATTAAATCGTATTCGTTACCACTCATGTTTTTATTTTGTCGTGATTCATCTCTCCGCCAAGCTGACGCGCTCGGCGGGAGTCCTCTCACGACGTTAAGATAGGTTGTAGAAAGACAAGGATCGAACAAGATGGATTATCGGGAAGCTGGTGTAGATATTCAAGCAGGTCGAGATTTTGTTGATGGCATTCGTAACCTCGTCCAAAAAACCTATCGACCGGAAGTATTAGGGGGATTAGGAGGGTTTGGAGGTTGTTTTGCCCTCCCTTCGGGGTATAACGAACCCATCCTCGTTTCTGGAACTGATGGGGTGGGAACTAAATTAAAACTAGCTACAAGCCTCAACCGTCATGATACCGTTGGTATTGATTTAGTGGCGATGTGCGTTAACGATGTCCTGACTTGTGGGGCCGAACCCTTATTTTTTCTGGACTATTTAGCGACCGGAAAGCTTGATGGTGACCAATTAACCCAAGTCGTCGCCGGAATTTCTCAAGGATGTCAACAAGCCGGATGCAGCCTGCTAGGGGGAGAAACGGCCGAAATGCCCGGATTTTACCAACCGGGGGAATATGATATGGCGGGTTTTTGTGTGGGAATTGTGGAAAAAAGCCGAATGTTAAACGGTTCTCAAGTCCAAATCGGCGATATCGCCATTGGATTAGCGAGTAGTGGCGTTCACAGTAATGGCTTTAGTTTAGTGCGAAAAGTGGTCAGTGATGGCGGATGGAATTGGAATGACTGTCCTGAAGCCTTGGGAGGTCAATCCATTGGAGATGTGTGTTTAACGCCGACACAAATTTACGTTAAACCAATTCTACAAGCTCGGAGTAATGGTGTAGAAATTCATGGCATGGCCCATATTACCGGAGGCGGTTTACCGGAAAACTTACCACGCTGTTTGGGAGAAGGACAGGCCGTTCAGATTCATCCCAATAGTTGGCCCGTGCTACCGATTTTTAATTGGTTAGCTGAAGCGGGACAAGTGAACCTAGCAGCAATGTTTGATACCTTTAATATGGGTCTGGGTTTTGTGGTTTTGGTTCCTCCTCAACAAGCGGAAACCACACGAGAATGGTTTGAAACTCAAGGAATTCTAGCCTATACCATTGGGGAAGTTGTATCAGGAACTGGGGGTTTAATCGGATTACCCCTCAATTGATTGATCTCCCAATCCTAGGATAAGCTATAGTGCTACCCATTGCTGTAGAGACGCGCCATGGCGCGTCTCTACAGGGGACGGATGCGTAGCAAACATCTAAAGATTTCATATTACTATTGCCTATTGCCCATTCGTAATTCGTAATTCCCAGTTCCCTATTTCCTATTAATTACCCATCATGTCAGTTGCATGGCAAATTGCCAAAACCTACGAAGATATTCTCTATCACAAAGCCGACGGCATCGCTAAAATTACGATTAACCGTCCTGAAAAACGTAATGCCTTCCGGCCCAAAACTGTTTTTGAACTCTATGATGCCTTTTGTGATGCCCGTGAAGACATCAATATTGGTGTAGTATTATTCACCGGAGCGGGGCCACATACCGATGGCAAATATGCCTTTTGTTCCGGCGGGGATCAAAGCGTGCGGGGAGATGCAGGATATATTGATGATATTGGAATTCCGCGATTAAACGTTTTAGATTTACAACGCCTCATCCGAACAATGCCCAAAGTTGTGATTGCAATGGTGGCAGGATATGCCATTGGTGGCGGTCATGTTTTACATTTAATTTGTGATTTAACCCTAGCAGCAGATAATGCAATTTTTGGTCAAACAGGGCCGAAAGTGGGGAGTTTTGATGGGGGATTTGGAGCGAGTTATTTAGCCCGAATTGTCGGTCAAAAAAAAGCACGAGAAATTTGGTATTTGTGTCGTCAATATGATGCTCAACAAGCCCTAGATATGGGGTTAGTTAATTGTGTCGTTCCCGTAGAACAATTAGAAGCCGAAGGCATTCAATGGGCTCAGGAAATTTTGCAGAAAAGTCCCATTGCTATTCGGTGCTTAAAATCTGCCTTTAATGCCGATTGTGATGGTCAGGCGGGTTTACAGGAATTAGCAGGAAATGCCACCTTACTGTATTACATGACGGAGGAAGGAACCGAAGGCAAACAAGCCTTCTTGGAGAAACGGCCACCCAATTTCCGCCAATATCCTTGGCTTCCCTAGGGAAAAGATAATCTATGGGGGGACGAAAAACCCTTCGCCCCCAAAATTTCTGGACTAAGCTAACAAGGACTCTGCCTCTTCTGGCTCATGAACTCGATGGGACTCTAAGGGAATTACGTCGCGTAACCGAGGTGTTTCTGGTTGTAACTGAATCAAGGTTTCTAAGGTTTCCCAGGATGGAGCAAAGGCGGGGAGCGCTAGCTGACAAGACTTCCACCCGCCTTTAACTGAAACTTGAAGCAACTGACAGTGCCCCCCACGATGACCTTCGGGTGTGTAACGTTGGCAATGCCGACAGACTGAAATCAAGTTTGCAGACTCCATTTGTAATTCCCCAAGAAGATTATCTATTTATAATTGTCGGGGATCAGCAAATCCGGGTTTTTTATCTGCAAACTTAGATTCTGTCTGCGTTTGAGTTTGATTTTTAGGGCGTTTAAACTTAATACTTATTTTATGTTTTGTTTAAAATTAGACACACAATCAATTCAAAATATTAAGAATTGTAAATTTTATATAGCGTGCCTAAAACAGGATAAAATGAATGGGGATCAAGGTAAAATTCGGAGGAAGGGCTTAATAACTCCGTATAAATCCCGTTAAAACCCAATTGTAAACTACCTAAAGATAGAGTTTCATAGAGAAACTTAGGCTTCAGTTCCAGGGCCTTCTAAAGTTTGCATTGCACAAAGACAACAAACTGACCAGCGAGTCAATTCCCCTGGAGGCGTTGGACAGTGACACTGTGGACAAAGCGGGAAATGTTGCGATCGCTGTTGAATACTATTGGCCCAACGTTGAAAAGCGGTTAACGGCGTAGTAGAACCATGAGGATGAGAATGAATGAAAGGTTCGGTGGGGGTTGGAGGCCAATTAACCCGACTGGGATGATCCTGCCAAAGTTGAGAGAATTCATCTGAGCTTGAACCCGGAGAACGGTGTTGCTCCCCATGAGATTGATATCGCCATTGCGCCGTAGAAAACCGGATATCCTCAACGGGAAATAAGAGTTTTTGATTTAATCGATACAGCAGTTGAATTCGTTTTAAAGTCAACTCTTGAGACCAAGTGGCACTAGAGGTGGCAACATTCAACACCCCTCGATGCCAACTCACCGCACGGCTATGAAGACGAGCAACGGTTCCGACAATTTCCGGCCAATAGGCACAAAGTTCTTGAAATTGTTGTTGTTCTGGGGTGAGAATTTGAGATTGAAGCAGACTTAAGACTTGATGGAGGGATTGCATCTGTGAACTACCCACGCTTCTCTACGAGTAAGTGTGGGCTTCCAACTTCAACGGAGATAGCACCTGAAGAAACAAAAGTTTGATCAGACGACTTACATCCCCTCAGTGTGGCAGTAGAGCTAGTTCCTAACTCCAAAACTTGTACTGAGCATAGTCGAAGTATCCGCAAGGCTTCATTTTTGATATTAATTGAAGCGTTAATGTCTCGGTCATGGATTGTTTGACAATGTTCACAAGGCCAACTTCTAACATCAAGAGGTAAACTACCTACTTGATTTAGGCAGACATTACAAGTTTTAGAAGAAGGGAAAAATCTATCAATTTCGATATAGGTTTTCCCTTCTTTTTCGGCTTTATACTTCAACATTGTGCAGAACATTCCCCATCCACAATCACTAATCGCCTTAGCTAATTTAGGGTGTCTAACCATATTTTTAACCCCCAGATCTTCTACAGCAAGTACAGACGTGCCATGGCACGTCTCTACGTTTTCGTTGTACAGACGCGCCATGGCACGTCTCTACTTGCGGGATAGTTTGTGTAGAAAATCTTCTCGACAACGAGCGATTTTAGCGTGGACTTTAGCTACTTTTAATTTAGCTTTTTGTCTACTGTTACTTCCCTTTTGCTTGCGGGATAATTTTTGTTGTTTCCGTTTTAAGTTGCGTTCATGTTTAACAAAGTGTTTAGGATTACTGTACTTGTCCCCATCGCTGGTAATCGCAAAATGGGTTAAACCCAAATCAATCCCAATTGCTTTTCCATCGGTTGACGAGTTAGGTACTTCTTTCCCATCATCAACTAACACCGATGCGTAGTATTTCCCATCAGGATTCCTTGAGATAGTAACGGTTTTGATTGTCCCTTCAAAGTCTCGGTGACGACGACAATAAATTAATCCCACCTTACCTGGTAATTTTAGGTAATCCCCTTCAAGCTTAACGTTTTGGGGATAACTGATTGATTGTCTACCGTGTTTGGATTTGAATTGAGGTAATCTAGCGCGTTTCTCAAAGAAGTTCTTGTAAGCGCTAGATAAATTGAGAGCGACAACTTGTAAGCATTGAGAATAGGCATCTGTCAGCCAAGGATATTCCTTTTTTATTTGAGGTAACAATCCTTGAATGGCTTTTCTGGACAATCCTTTTCCCGTGGCTTTATAGGTTTCTTGACACAAGTTTAGGGCATAATTCCAATACCAACGGCAACAACCAAAGCTTTTAGCTAAGGCTATTTGCTGTTCAGTGTTGGGATAGATTCTATACTTGTACGCCTGAAACATTGTTGCTTTCAACTCTTTGATATAATCTAACATATCATTGTTAATTTTGTCGGGATTTACCGAACAAAATTAACTTGGGGGAGTCCATGTAACCCACGCTGATTTTGTGGTTATTTTTTTGTAGTCGTGAAATTCAGCGTGGGACTTATCGCTCCCCCAAACCCCCTCGAAAGTTAAAAATGAGTCAAGGAGCCCGGATGAAATCCCCTCAATCTCCACAACCAGAATTAAAGTCTGAACTCAAAGCAGTTTTAGGCTGTCTGGATGTACAACTAGAGCCAGAATTAACCCGTTATCGGCGTCATCGGCGACGCACGAAACAGACAACACCCGACTCAACAGGACAAACCAACCCCCAATTTCAACAAACTCCTGATGCGGTAGCAGTCGCTGTCAATGAAGGGGCTGCATCTCAAGGAAAACTGTTTGAACCCCAAGCTCAACCGTCGGGCTGGGAAACGGTGGTTCCCTCCCAACCTGCACCCTTAGTCGTTTCTAACTCAGCGACAACAACAAGCGACCCGAAAACCAATGGTAAAGATCCGGCTGTTAGTTTTAACTTAAAGTCATCGGCTCCGGTAGCAGCACCCTCGGATGGATATTTAGAATCAACGGAAGCCCTGATCAAAAGTATAGAAGAACGGCGTTCTCAGTCACCAGAAAAACGGAGTTTGATGGCGAGTTTATTAACTCCGATGGGAATAGCCTCAATGTTCCTCTTTTTGTTATCTTGTACCGCCTTAAGTTATGTCCTGTCTTCCCCCTCCAGTCGGACTAGCTTAGGGTTAAATCGGTTTTTCCCAACCCCAACCCCAACGGCTAACCCCAGTCCGGCTCCTCCCACAACTGCCTCAACGGAAACCTCACTCCCACCTACAGATTCCCTGTCTCCCAACTTAGCGGCGAAGGAATTTGTTAACTTGGATTTAGATACCTTGAGCCATATCAATCCTAACGCGAATGTTCTGCCGACGCCTGCCGTGGCTCCCCCTGTGCCACCCAGTCCAGCCACAACCTTACCCGCACCCTCAAACAACCTGACCTCTCCCACTGACCCCGGTTTAAATAATCTCACTCAGGAATTATTACCCAAAAAGCCCACCACTTCTACAGTTCCTACCCCCACAACAACCGCCCCAGCCCCAGTTACAGGACAAGGAAGGAGTGCTGCAACGGTGCAACCGGGGGGGGGTACAGCCCCAAAAGTTGCAACTGCACCTACCCCACCTAAGCCAATGGAACCGATAAAATCCCAGGATGGTTATTATTATGTTGTCTTGGATTACGTCGATGAACGTTCCTTTGAGCAGGCTAAAGAAGTCATTCCTGATGCTTATATTGCTGAGTTCAAAACCGGGAAAAAAATCCAAGTGGCGGCTTTAAGCGAGGCGGCTTCAGCTAAACGCCTGCGGGATGAGTTAAAAGTTCAAGGGATTAATGCTTATTATGATATTCCGAAGCCGTAATCAGTTAACTCCTCTGGCATCATGAACTAGCGTTAAACTGTAGACAGAAGTGATCACAGAACCGTACACCCTCAAAGGAAGAACAGCGTCATGGGATTATTTGATCGGATTGGCCGTCTTGTTAGAGCTAATTTGAATGATTTGGTCAGTAAAGCCGAAGATCCAGAAAAAATTCTGGAACAGGCGATCATTGATATGCAGGAAGACCTGGTGCAGTTACGTCAGGCTGTTGCTCAGGCGATCGCAACTCAAAAGCGTAGTGAACAACAATATAATCAAGCCCAGTCCCAAGCCAACCAATGGCAATCTCGCGCCGAATTAGCTTTGCGAAAAGGGGATGAAAACTTAGCCAGAGAAGCTTTACAGCGCAAAAAAGGCTACATGGAAACGGCGAATACGATTAAATTGACTTTGGATCAGCAACTGGGCCAAGTGGATGCCCTCAAGCGCAATTTAATTCAGTTGGAGAGCAAAATCTCTGAAGCCAAGACCAAGAAGAATATGCTCAAAGCTCGGGCGCAAGCCGCCAAAGCCAACGAACAATTACAAGGTTTATTGGGGAATATTAATCCCAGTAGCGCAACAGCAGCTTTTGAACGCATGGAAGAAAAAGTATTGCAGTTAGAATCACGTTCTCAAGCGATGGGAGAATTGGCGGGCTCAGATTTTGAAAGTAAATTTGCAGCGTTGGAAGCCGGAAGCGATGTTGATGACGAATTAATGGCTCTGAAAGCCCAAATTTCCGGTGCTCCGGCTACCCAGGCTTTACCTGCGGGACAAACAACGGCGAAAAATCCAACACCAGTGGATGATGAGTTAGAGGCGTTGAAAAAGGAATTGGATAAGATGTAAGCTGGAATTACTATCTATTAAAGCGTTTGGGCTTTTTATCAGGGGTCAAGGGTAACAAGCTGTTACAGCAACCATTGACTCCCAAAGTTCGATGGAAAGCCCTTGTCTGGAAATGTTGAAAAAACTCCGATGGGTTTAGCCATCTATTAGAATTTCGCTGTATAGTATTAACGAGTTTGATTTGGTAGTTTTACTTATATAGCAGGGAACAGGGAACAGCTTAACTGGGAACAGACAAGAAAAGAGTTCTCTATTTAGGTTTTAGCATCAGTCTATGTCCTAACTACCTTGGCGACTGCTATATTAATCCTAAAATCAGAGAAGCAGAAGCGACAGATCAACTGAATAACTCTATTTAATTTTTTATTCCAACCTATCCCTTAACGATGGCTAAAGTGCGTTTACTGATTCTCAGTTCATTTGCGGCTGGATTTGGGCTTTGCTCAATTGTTTTTTCCATCTTTACGATGATGTCGGAATTCAATTTTTCCACCGTATTTAGATTTATTTTAACCGTAGGTTTTTTTGCGATTAATTTTTTATTCGCCTTACATTATTATGGATTGCTTTTGAAAGAGTTTAAACTCATCAGTAAAATGAAAGCTCAACTCAAACGCTTAAATTATGATTTTTAATGGATAGGAGGGAATAGGGAATAGGGAATTACGAATTACGAATTACGAATTACGAATTACAAATGATGAATGGGGAATAGGGAATAGGGAATAGGGAATAGGGAATTACGAATTACGAATTACGAATTACAAATGATGAATGGGGAATAGGGAATAGGGAATAGGGAATGAGATTCTTGTAGAGACGCGCCATGGCACGTCTCTACTGTAATGCTGTTATAATTCAGAGTCAACACTATCCTAAAATTGAAAATAGGTTAAAGTTAAAACTAAAGTGAGTTGATTTTGAGGAATTTGATTATGTTAGATGCGTTTAATTCCCTATTCGGTCGTCATCCTGAACGAAATCAAGCCAACGTTGAAATCTATACTTGGCAAACTTGTCCCTTTTGTATGCGAGCTAAACTCTTGTTATGGTGGAAAGGAGTTAATTTCACAGAATATAAAATAGATGGGGATGAGAGTGCACGATCTCAAATGGCTGAACGTGCCAATGGACGACGCACAGTTCCCCAAATTTTTATTAATAATCAATATATTGGCGGGTGTAATGAGCTCTATCAATTAGATGGAGAAGGAAAATTAGAACCGTTATTAGCTGAACCTGCTTAATATTTAGGGTAAAAATTACAATAACCGTATTCAAAGCCCACGTCTTTCAAGCGTGGGATGTAGAATACCCGCCTTTAGGCGGAGTGAAGATTGATTAAAGACATACACTTTTAAGTTTTATGTTATCATAATTCCCCTGAAAAAAATAACTCGGACGATTAAATTAAAATTCGTGAATTTAAACCGTTGTAAAGCTCTTATGTTTGAGCAAATGACGGAAGAAAACACACGGATTGCCAATCAGTTGTTGTCATTGCCGATCAAAGAACGTCGCAAAATGACAACAGCTAAAATCATGTCCGAGTTAAAGTCTGCCTTGGTTAATCAAGTTATCCGACATACCACATCCCCAACGGGTCGAAAAACCAAGCAATACAAAGTTCTTCCTGTAGAAGTTAATAACCAAAACTGGAAGTTAACCCAGAAAGGAAATACTTATTCCATAGCATTTCCAACTCTAAAGGGAGAAAAAAGAATCCCCATTGAAGTTGCGTCATCTCATTGGCAACCTATCTTAGATGGACTGCTAGAGGGGACAATTCAAGGGGGATCTTTTAAGTTAATTAAACATCGAAATAAATGGTATGTCTATCTGTCAATAACAGAGGAAGTTCCAGAAGTTAAGACAGAGAAGAGATTAGGATGTGACCGAGGACAGAACAATCTAGCGGTAGTCGCACCAAAAACAGGTTTCGGTAAATTCTTTAAAGGTCATAGTGTTAAACATAGAAGACGCTATTTTCAACAAAGAAGACAGCAACTTCAAGAAGCTAAAAAGTTTCGAGCTTTAAAGAAATGGAACAAGAAAGAACGACGATGGATGGATGCAATTAACCATACTGTTAGTCGTCGAATTGTTCGTTTTGCCGAATATCATAATGCCGATGTTGTGATTGAAGATTTAGAGGGATGTCGGAACACAATGAAACAGAGCAAGAAATCTCGTTCTGATTCGGGTGAATCTCGACATAATTGGTCTTATTATTCTTTGGAGCAAAAACTAAGTTATAAGTTAGCTCTTAAAGGATTGAAATTAATTAAAAGACCCGCTCCATATACCTCTAAATCTTGTTCAACTTGTGGTGTTATTGGCAAAAGAAATCGACAGGATTTTAATTGCCCGAATGGTCACTATCACAATGCTGATTTGAATGCAGCACGAAAGTGCGATTCGTTCAGTCGAAACCTAGAAATAGGGGGATGGCTGGCATTTGTTGAGTAACCCTGAAGGGTTGAGTAAGCACTTAAATCCTCAACAAAAGACAACTT